>NZ_JBNHER010000212.1:25144-27687 GCF_050015975.1 Dapis purpurea BLCC-M126
ACTTAGTAAAGTCAAAATTCAAAATTCTGATTTTTAAATTCCTACAACGGAAGTGTTTTTCCCACTGTTCCCTGTTCCCTATTCCCTATTCCCTACTATAATAAATCATGAAACGTCGAAATCTAATTAGTTACACTACTGCTGCTGCTACAAGTGCAGTTGCTTTACCTGCATTGAGTCAAACCCAACCCCAACAGATAAAATGGAGAATGGCAACGAGTTGGCCGAAATCTTTAGATACTTTGTTTGGTGGAGCGCAGAGGATTTGCGATCGCGTTGCTGCTGCGACTAATGGCAAATTTACTATTACTCCCTATCAAGCTGGTGAAATAGTCGGAGGGTTAGAAGTTTTAGATGCTGTACAACAGGGCACTATACAATGTGGTCATACCAGTAGTTTTTATTATAAAGGCAAAAATCCTACTCTTGTATTTGCAACTACTGTTCCATTCGGTTTGACTGGCCCACAACAGAATGCCTGGCTATATCATGGTGGAGGTCTAGAAGCCATGCAAAAAGTTTATGCTGATTTTAACATTATCAACTTCCCTGCGGGTGGCATAGGGGCACAAATGGGTGGTTGGTTTAGGCAGGAAATTAATAGTTTGGCTGACCTCAATGGTTTAAAGATGCGTATTCCTGGTTTGGGAGGTGATGTGATGACTAAATTGGGGGTAAATGTTCAGGTGTTACCTGGTGGGGAAGTTTATTTGGCTTTGGAAAGAGGTGCTATTGATGCTGCTGAATTTACAGGACCTTATGATGATGAGAAATTGGGTTTATATAAGGCAGCAAAATATTATTATTATCCTGGTTGGTGGGAACCTGGTCTGACTTTAGATGTATTAGTTAATTTGGATGCTTGGAATAAGTTACCAAAGGAATATCAGGAAATTTTTCAGACTGCTGCTTATGAAACTAATTTGAATATGTTGGCTCAATATGATGTTTTGAATAGTGAAGCGTTGCCAAGATTGATTGAAAAGGGTGTTCAGCTAAGAGCTTTTAGCCCAGAAATTATGGAAGCTGCTCAGAAGGCTGCTTTTGAGATTTATGAGGAAAATGCTGGTAAAAATGTGAGTTTTAAGGAAGTTTATCAACAGTGGAAAAAATTTCGAGAACAAGTTTTTAATTGGAATAAAGTTAATGAGTTAAGTTTTACTCAGTTTTCGTTTAATAACTCGCCAAAGTAAAGTCAAAAGTCGGTGTTGGTAAATCAATAGATGAAACTTTAAAAGTAATCTGTTTTTAATACCTCTAAATATTTAACCAAAGTAACTGGTGGGTATCACCCCTAGTAGAAAATCATCCCACCAATTACCAACGCCCAAAAGTCAAAAGTTAAAAGTAAGACTTGAGCATTTCACAAAATCTTCTTTATTATTAATTGATGGTTCTTTTACCCATTTTCCTTAGCTTGGTTGCAGGTATCTGCCTTGCTTCCTGTCTCCTCAGCTTTTTCATTGCGTCGAAGGGTTTAGACCGAGAGCTATATTTGGCCTTTGGTGGACTTGGTTTTGTCAATGCTATTTCAACACTCCTCGCCGCCATTGCCTATCAAATCTCTGAAACAGCTATACATCAACTCCTATTTAATGCAGTTTTCTCGATGCAAGTCCTATCAGGGGCTTGTTTGGTCTTATTTGTAGCAAATTATACTGATTTTAAGCCAATGAAACTCCCTTACTTAATTAGCATGGGGTATGTGATCAGCTTGGTTATTTTGTGGCAGGCTTTATTGTTCAACAATCCAGGAGCTAATAAAATCTTGGAGAGTGAACTGCCTTGGGGAGAAACGATTTCTATTATAGCTCAGACTGGTGAGAATTTACAAAACCCTATTTATCTACTAGATTTGATGCTCAACGGATTTAACTTATTTGCTTGTTATCGTCACTTTCGTCAAGGGCATCGCCAATCAGCTATATTTCTTGGCATTGGTTTAATCTTTTTCATCTTAGTCTATATCCACACCGTTCTAGTGGATATTGGTCTGTTGAAAACCTTTTATCTTCTAGAATTCAGTTATCTGCCGCTAGTTTTGATAATCAACGCCCAAATTGTTAGCCGAATTTTACAGTTGGGCATTGTTCAGCAAGCGCTAAAAACTAGCGAAAAACGCTGGCGGAGTTTAGTGGAAACTGTGAACTTAGTTATCATTTCCCGAGATCGCCAAGCTCAAACCCAGTACGTCAATCCTTATTTCAGTCAGTTAACCGGATTCCAACCTGAAGAAATTAAAGGATATAGCTGGTTTGAGTCCATGTCCCCTCCCGCAGATCGCATCCAGCAAACCAAGGATTTTTGGAGCCTTTACCAAGGCCACGATTCCTTAAAAACCCAGAGTCGCCTGATGACCAAAACAGGTGATATCCTTACGTTGGAGTGGTCTCACGTCCCCATTTACAATCGCGATGGAGCTATTGTCGAATTTGTAAGTATTGGCGCAGATATCACACAACGCCTGAAGGCAGAGGAAGAGCTAGCTATTTATAGAACCCATTTGGTATCTTTTCCGTCCAAGGTTATACTAAGTAGCGATC
>NZ_JBNHER010000213.1:0-34898 GCF_050015975.1 Dapis purpurea BLCC-M126
TTATTCAACTTTTCCCCTCTTTATGTACTACATTTTGTCGTGCGGAATGTGGGTTGTACGAATGGGTAGACTATAGTAGGGAGGTTCCATGGAATTTTCCTACAAGGTTCCTGTTTATGACCAATTATGTAACTAATAACTGATAACTGATAACTGATAACTGATAACTGAATTTACTCACAGCGCCAAATTTTCACAGTATTGTCACTACTACCACTTACAATAGTATTATCATCAGCACTAATAGCTACAGAATTTACATCCTTAGAATGTCCGGTCAAAGTATCAATAACTTCTCCAGTTTCCATATTCCAAACTTTAATAGTTTTATCTGCACTACCACTAATTATAGTTTTTTTATCCAAACAAATTACCGACCTAACCCAATCAGAATGTCCGGTAATTGTTTTGATTAATTCAGATTTTTCTACAGACCATAATTTAATAGTTTTATCGCTACTTCCACTAACTAAAACTTTACCATCAGGACTAAAAGCAATTGTATTAATATCTCTCTTGTGTCCAACTAATTCACTAATTAACTTACCTGTTTCTACATCCCAAAATTTAATAATATTATCGCTACTGCCACTAGCAAGAATTTTCCCATCAGGACTAAAAGCAACTATATTTATTCCCCGTGAATTTTTAATACTGTACAAAAGTTGACAACTTTCTTGATGCCAAATTTTAATAGTTCGGTCGTCACTTCCACTAGCAATAAATGCTCCATTTGGACTAAATGCTACTGGCATTGAAACAATAGAATCAGAATGTCTAGATAAACTACAACTTATTGTACCTTTAGCCAAATCCCAAATATTAATCACCCCACCCACATTACCAATAGCTAAGATATTACTTTGATAATTAAAAGCAATTGATAAGACTACATTAGAAGCAACAAAAGAGTCTAATAATTCTCCTGTAGATAATTTCCATAATTTAACTGTTCGGTCAAAACTACCACTAGCAAAAATTTGATTATCTGGGCTAATAGCAACGGATGAAACTGAACTTAAATGACCCGAAATAGTTTGAGGTTTTCCCCAAGAATAAAGATGTAATCCTGGTACATGAGTAGTATATTTGAGAGAAATTTTAGGCTGTGAAATTTTGAGTAAATTTGGTGGGGGTGGGGGTGGGGGTGGTAATTTACCATTATTCAAATCTTTTAAGACATCTGCTGCAAATTGATAACGTTTGTTTGTCGCTTCAGTAATTAATTTATCTAGAATATTTCCTAGTTGTTCGCTGACAGGATTATCAACTAAATAATCACGCCATACCCATTTATTTTCTCCAGTATCAAATAGTTGAAATGGGGAAACATTGGTCAATAAATAAATACAAGTTACCCCTAAACTATATAAATCGCTGGCAAAATTTGCTCTACCTTTGAGTTGTTCTGGAGCAACATATTCAGGAGTTCCGATAATTGTACCTGTTCTTAATAATGCTGTACCGGTTAACTCTTTTGCTAAACCAAAATCTACTAATACTAATTGATTTCTGAATCCGGTTTTATAGGCAGAATTCGATTGTAAACGACGAATAATATTTTCTGGTTTAATATCGCGATGAATAATTTTGTGAGAGTGAATAAATTCTAGGACTGGTAAAAGACTATTTAATAGTTCTCGAATCTGATATTCTGAGAATTTTCCCTCTGTTTCTAAAATTTGAGCTAAGTTTTTTCCAGGGATAAATTCTTGTACTAAATATTGACAAGAATCATCATGTAAATTTGCTAATAGTTCAGCTATCTGAGGATGTTTTCCTAAACTATCTAATCTTTCTGCTTCTTGTTCAAATAGTTGGATTGCTTTTTTTACATCTGCATCATTTTGTGAAATAAAATAAAACTGTTTAATAACACATGGCGGCTTGGATGGTTTGTCTTGATCTACTGCTAAATACGTTTTGCTGAAACCTCCTTGACCAATCATTTTGATGGTTCGATAGCGGTCTTTTAGTATTAACATAGAATTACAACTTAGACAGATTATTGTATCAGAGAGGTTGTTGGGACTTTTGCAATTTTCTTTAAGGCAGTAAATCATATTTTTTCTTTTTGCGAATATTGTATTTGTTGCTTTAGTAGTTAGTAACATTTTCTCAGCACGCCTGATAATTTATTTATATAAATATCTATAAGTGATATTATTTTAATTTTGATTTATCCCGATAGATAAAAGTTAAATTCTCACGAATGATTTAGGATTCATATAGAAAAAAATACATTTTGAAATGGCGACTGAGTATCCAATATTAGCAATGTTCTCTGAATTGTGTTGGATGACAATTTGACTTAGTAATTTTATGAAATTATCTCCGCCTTTGCCTACCCTACAAAAAGATTAAATTTAGACACTCTTCAAATAATAAGTAGATCCCAACTATTGGGTAAATTTGCTATTTTTTATTACCTGTTTTCTATTGCCTATCATTACTTATTTAGCACTGGCTAAATTTTTTATTTATAGCATTTCTCTCCTTTTGTAAGGTACATTTTTTTTGCTTATTTTTCTATTTCCAGTTAAGTAGGTAGGCAAAATCAAACGTAAAATAATTGCAGCAACTAAATTTGCTAAAACCATGACTGAATTATGTACGGTTTTGTAGTAAGGTTTTGGAGATAAAACCCCTAACCACTCCTCTACTTCACAATTAATTTTAATTATCATTAGATACTTAAGCTATTACCTACTACTTAGAACTTTGTACCTCATAGAGCAAATCTAATTAAAGGGTATTTATACAGCAAGTAAAATACTATTTTTTTCCTTATTCCTAAAAATTGCTAAGAGAGTGAATGCACAAGGAAAAATTAAGACAGCTAGAGTGTTTAATCTTCACTATACTGGGTGGGTTACGGTAGATTCTTAACAGTTTAGTGAGTAAGAATATGTATTGTCGCCTATGAAAAGACAACAGTCAAAACCCACCCTAAGCCGTGATTAAGAACTCGATCTACATAGTAATTTTTCTCATTTTTAACTTCTAATCTTTTGAATTTTGATTTTTAAATTGGTTACTCCTGTCGCCAAATTTTAATAGTATGATCGCTACTACCACTAGCTAAACTCTTTCCGTCTCTAGAAAAAGTAACAGAATTAACATATTTTAAATGACCTTCTAAATTTACAATTTGCCGACCTGTTTTCCCATCCCAAATTTTAATAGTTCCATCCTCACTACCACTAGCAATAATATTTCCTTGAGGACTAAAAGCTAGTTGACGAACATCACTAGAATGTCCCTCAAAAGTTTGCAATATTTCACCCTGATCTATTTGCCAAATTTTAATATTTCTATCACGACCACCACTAGCTAAAATTTTACCATCAGGACTAAAAGCAACTGCATAAATATAATGTACTCCCTGATAATAATTACATAGATTTTTAACAGTATTACCTAAACTTAAATCCCATATTTTAATCGTATTATCTTCACTGCCACTCGCCAAAGTTTTGCCGTCTGGACTAAAAGCGATTGCGCGAACTGGTCGTGAATGTCCGCTCAAAGTCATCATTACCTTCCCAAAGTTCGCATCATAAATATCATCCCCCAGTCGCCAAATTTTTACATTTTTATCTTTACTAGCACTAGCTAAAATTTTACCGTCTGGACTAAAAGCGATCGCCGTTACTCCTCCAGAATGACCAAAATATTCTCCCTGACTCCAGTCACCGAGAATGCAAAGAAGTTTGCCCGTCTTAACTTCCCAAAGTCTAATAGTTTTGTCGTCACTCCCACTAGCTAATATTTTCCCATCCGGACTAAAAGTAACAGAGTTCACATAACCGGAATGTCCCCGGATAGTCAATATTTCTCTACTACTATCTACTTCCCACAACTTAATAGTTTCATCCTCGCTCCCACTCGCTACAATTTTGTCATCGTTATTGAAAGCAACGGAGCAAACCCATTTTTGATGACCGATGAGAGTATGTACGCATTTCCAAGTTTGACTCGGTATAGTTGTAGGTGTAACTTCTGGTGTTTGGAGAGCTGTTTGATCTTGAATAAGAGTCAACTTAATTTGAGCATCTGCATTTAAAATTTTTATAACTTCATCAACAGACTGATAACGACGGTTGACTGCATTTTCCACCAGTTTATCCAAAACATAACCCAACTTTTCGCTTACAGAATTATTCTGTAAATAACGTCGCCATACCCACGCACCCTCACCCACATCAAATAATTCAAATGGGGAAACTTTGGTTAATAGATGCAAGCAAGTTACCCCCAAACTATATAAGTCGCTCGCAAATACCGCCTTGCCTCGGTTTTGTTCGGGAGCAGTATATTCAGGAGTGCCAATAGTTGTACCTGTTTTGAGGAGTGCGGTACCCAGAGCATATTTAGCAGCACCAAAGTCTACTAATACTAACTGGCGATCGCTATTTTGACGGCAAATAATATTTTCTGGTTTGATGTCGCGGTGAATCACATTATGATAATGAATAAACCCCAGCACTGGCAGCAAATTTTTCAGTAAGTCCCTGATTTGTTCTTCGTTGTAGGGTTTCTCAATTTCTAGAGTTTGGGCTAAGTTTTGTCCAGGGATGAATTCTTGTACTAAATATTGTCGCCCATCTTGGGTGAAGTGGGCCATTAGTTCGGGAATTTGGGAATGTTTGCCCAACTGGTCTAACCTTGTAGCTTCTTTTTCAAAGAGTTCGGCAGCTTTGTTAATATTATTTGTGCCTTGTGATGCAGGAAAAAATTGTTTAATGACGCAGTAAGGTTTGGAGGGTTTGTCTTCGTCGATAGCTAAAAATGTTCTGCCAAAACCTCCTTGACCAATTAGGTTTAAGGGGCGATAGCGGTCTTTTAGTAGTAGCTTTGAGCCGCAATTTTGGCAATATTTATTCCAATCTGGGTTTTGGGGAATTTGACAGTTGGGGTTAAGGCAATAACTCATGCCGATAGGTTTTTAGCTAATGATAATAATATTGACTATATTTGGCTTTGGTCGGTTAGGTTTCTTTAGTTACTATAATTTTTTAGCAATAGGCAAGATAGGTTTACAAAGTTTTTTATTACTATATTCCAGTTTTTATCAAGATTGACTGAAGTTAAGCATAAATTAATTTTTATGTTGTCATAAATGTTTACTTAATTTTGCCAAGTCTGAATTTATAGAGATTTCATCAACTAATTCTTAAAACTTCCAAACCACCTAAATTGCCAATTTTTTAATAGCCAAACGTTGAATATCATTAAAATAACTATGAACAAGAAATATATAGGACTTACGCAATACAACGTATTTTCGTCATTGCGACCGACAGGGAAGCAATCTCAAATCCTAGTTTTTCCTATTTCATGCGTAAGTCCTGATATAATTAATTTCCCATCCTTATTTTTGATACACTTAATAATCTGATGCTTTTTTATTAAGTAGTTCTGGAACATAAATTTCCTAGTTCAGAGAGTGAACAGGAAGTCAATTAGGATATATAATTAATTTTGCTTATGAACTTATCGGTTTTGTAAATTCTTCCTGATATGATTGATACCAGCTCTTACAAGTAAATGCGATGCAAAAATTTGGTTTATGATGGTTAAGGTATACGATGCTCTGAATTGTCGCCAACTTGACAGCCTGAATTTGTCAAAGTGAGAGACTATTAGAAATTTCAGTCATTGAACTTTCAATTTTAGCGATCGCTTCAATTTGCTTATCAAAGTATTTAGTAATAGCTTGAATCTTGCTTAAAAGCGATCGCTGGAGTATTTGGCCAGCAGCTCATCATAACTTAGCTCCTAATTCTGTGCCGAACACTCTAGCTTGAATCCTAATATTTTACGATCAAGATTCTAGAATTTATAGGAATTAAAAACTCTAGTCTGACCATCTTTTTGAAAGGCAAATACATCAAAAGATTGTTTGCGATCGCCCATTTCCATACCAGGAGTACCAATAGGCATTCCGGGAACGCTAATTCCAGCAATATCTGCTTTTTGGGCGATTAAACCTTGAACATCTGCCACCGGGATATGACCCTCTACAAGATAGCCAGCAATTTCACTTGTGTGACAAGATGTCAAATCTAAGGGCAAATTATATTTCTGGCGAATAGTTTTAATTTCTGACTCAGGTTTGACAATATCAGTTACTTGAAAGCCATTTTTCTTAATATGTTCCACCCAACCCTTACAGCATCCGCAAGTGGGAGTACGGTAGACAGTGATATTAAGTGCTTGTGGTGCTAAGTCTGTTGTCAATAAATCAGAGTTTGTAATAGTCTGAGTTGTTGCACTAAAGGTAGGATTTTCTGGCAAACCGACAAAAGACCAATATGCAACTCCTAAAACTCCAGCAACTGCCACACCAGCAATTAGAGATTGCATCCAATTAGAGAAAACCTTTTTCATAACTATTACCTCAAATAATCTATAAGTATTTTTTTAATGATAAACCTTCCAGTCGAGTGGAAAGTCAAGCCTTAATTTCTAAATTTCCCATCATTCCCAAATCTTCGTGGTCAAGAATATGACAATGGTAAACAGTCTTTCCAGCAAAATCTCGCAAGGCCATCCGAATTAAAACTGTTTCCCCAGGTCTGACCAACACTACATCTTTCCAAGCACGATAGGGTTCTGGTTTACCATTCCGACTCAAAACTTGAAAAGGATTGCCATGAACATGAAAAGGATGATCCATCATGCCTGTATTAATTAATTCCCAGTCTTCAACCGTATTAAGCTGAACTTGAGTATCAATTCTTTCTGGTTGATATGGCTGGCCATTAAACAAAAATGCCATTCCTTGACCAGGTATCATGCCGTGATTCATCTGAAAACGACGTACTTTTTGAGGTTCTGGCAATGCTGCGACTGAGATTAGTTTTGTTGGCAATGGTACAGCAGCAACCTGTGTGTCATAACTCACTGTTGCTAAAACTTGGGGTTGAGTTTCAGGAAAGTTTCTCTCCATCATGCTTCTACCCATCATACCCATACCTACTCGTTCATAAGATAAATTGAACAAGCGATATTTTCCAGGTTCTTGGTTAGCTTGAATTAATACATCTGCACGTTCTCCAGGAGTGAGTAGCAGTTCTGACATTTCTACAGGTTCAGCTAATGCGCCTCCGTCAGTAGCAATTAAATAAAATGGGTGTTCTTCTAGAGACAACTGATAAAAGCGGGAACTTGAAGCATTAAGAATTCGTAATCGTAATAAACCTTGAGCGGGAATGGTAAAGTTAGGGTTAAACTGACCGTTAGCAGTAATCAAATTTCCTTCCCTTCCAGTCATTATTGAAAGTTCCTGGGATGGGAGCATATTCCCTTGTTGATCTAGGGCAAAATCTTGCAACACTAAAAATTGTTCTGAAGCAGCTTTGACTTCGGGAATTTCATCTAACTCTCCGCGAACAATAAATAATCCCGCCAACCCCCCAAATAATTGTTCCGCTACTAAACCATGCAAATGCGGATGATACCAGAAAATTCCAGCAGGATGATTTTCGGGAATTTGGAACTGATATGTGAAGCGATCGCCTGGTGGAATATTAAGAAAGACGTTATCGGCGTTTCCGGTGATGGGAATATGCAAACCGTGATAATGAAGATTTGTTGGTTGGGGTAAATTGTTAGTGAAATTTATCCGAATAGTATCTCCTGGTTTTGCTTCTAGTTTTGGTCCGGGAATTTGTCTGTTATAACTTAATACATAAGCTTGTTTATTTGCCAGATTTATTTGATTATAATTAGCTGTTAAATCAACTTCTAAAATTCCATCTTGGTTCTGATTAATTTGAGGATATGATGAAAAAAATTGTTTATTTTCTTGAGTATTGGCTAGGTTACATTGAGCCATTAAAGTAGCGATAGCACTACTATAACTTAGGATTAAAAATTTTCGGCGATTAATTGATTTCATAATTAATATGGTGGGGATTTTACATTTGATTCAAAATGTTATTTCTGCAAATTAAGTAGGTCGGTGTTAAAATTTATTGCTATGTAATAGAATGTAAACTCTTCTCAAATTAGCTGTAGGTCAGAGTTTTGGGTTAATTGACAAAACTTAATGTATTTAAGCTTTTTTGTGCGTACCTACTTACCATTATAGCACTACGCAAAAAGTCAAGATATCCTTCTTTTCCCTGTTCGCTATTCCCTTACAACCAAAATCTATTGTCCTAACCAAAAATTGAATCTGTATATATTACATTTTACAGTGGTTTAATAATAAATAAAAGTCTTATTGACGGTAGGAAAAAAAGGTAATTTCAAAGTAAATGTACTACCTATGCCAGGTACACTTTGAACAGTAATATTACCTTGATGAAGTTGAGCGATCGCTAATGCAATAGAAAGACCTAATCCCGAACCTCCTGTTTGACGAGAGCGATCGCTATTCACACGATAAAATCGGTCAAAAATTCGTTTTTGTTCTCTTTCGGTAATGCCAATACCTGTATCTTCCACATGAATTAAAGCTGAATTAACATTAACTTCTAAAATTATTTTTACCTCACCTTCTGGAGGCGTGTAGTTAATAGCATTAACAACTAAATTAGAAACCAAACGATACAATTGTTCAATATTTCCCATCACTTCCACAGATTGAGAAACCCTAATTTCAGATACGAGTTTTACTTTTGTAGCGACTGCCAAAACGGCAAATTCTTCAGCAATATCACTAACTAAATCATTCAAACAAATAAATTCTTGTTTTTGGGGTAATTTCTCCATTCGACTATCCATGCGACAGAGAATTAACAAATCAGAGACCATTTGAGATAAACGTTGATTTTGTCGCCCCATTATTTCCAGAGTTTCCCTAGCTTCCGTCTCAGTTAGTTTTGGCAACATTAAAGTAGATTCAATAGTGGCTCGAATAGCAGCTAACGGCGTTCGTAACTCGTGGGCAGCATCCGCCGTAAATTGCTGAATTTGCCGATAAGATTGGTAAATGGGGCGCATTGCTTTGCCAGATAACCACCAACTAGCACCAGCGATAGACAAAATTCCCATTGGCAAACCCAATAGTAAAATATAAGTAACTGTTTTGATATATTCATCAAAATCTTGCAAACTCCTCCCCACCAGAAGATATCCCCACTCCAAGTCATCCTGAGTATGCAGCATTAAAGAGATTTGTCGATAACGCTTGCCATTAGCAGTGAGGGTTTGTAGCTGTGGTGTGTTTTGAGTTAGTTGCAGTCCTTTTGGTCGTAACCCTGCTACTGCTATTAAATTGTTGGAGCGATCAAGTAAGCGCAAATAATAATTTTCAGTTTCGGGAACTCCTCTCAGGTGGGGTTGAAAAAAATTGCAGGAGGTTTCCACTAAACAAAAATTGGGTAAGATGCGAGTTGCGGCAACTGTTACCTTTGCAGGTTTTTCGAGAACAGTTTTTAAACTGTCGTGTATTGTTGTTGCCACTGATTTAAGTTCTCGGTCAATGGTAATTCGGTGAGCGTGCAGAATAGCTTCATAAAATCCTAAAATGCATAAACTTAGGATAACTCCCATTACCATGACATACCAACCAGCTAGGGAAAGGCGGGTTTGTTGAAATAGTTTGTTTTGGTGCATTTTTGAGTGACATACCGCTATGGGCCAGTTAAAAGTCAAAAGTAATTTCTTATTGAGTTAAAGGAATATCAACCTGATACTTTGATGCTAGATGCGTAAGTATTATTTATATTTTGTATCACACAAAATCTAGTATTAACTATTCCCTAAAATTTATAACATTTTCTCTTGCTTCAATATAAGAATTGCTATATCAGATTTATTGATACTATATTTTTTACCACTATTTATCAAAATCACTCCTACTTTAGTTATCAACGAAGCTTTGTGTTATACTATTGCGTATATCAAAATAGATCAAAAATTATGTTTGTTGGCACTACTGAAGCAGCAAGTTTATTAAGTATTTCTACTCAAAGAATCCGAGTTTTACTTAAAGAAGGTCGAATTCAAGGAGCAAGAAAAATCAATGGTCGTAGTTGGGTAATTCCTCTATATAAAGGAACAATTAAAATTGCAGGCAGAAGCCGTGGTCCTGAGCCTCGTTGGTCTTCCCGTAGGCACTGTGGCAAGAATACGATTCATTTCAATCGACCTAATATTGGCATTAATAAAAATAATAAAAATACCGATCTCCATGTAATTTCTGTGAAACGCAGCTCTAAGACTTTAGCAAAAGGTCACGAAATAGAAATTCACGGTCCTTGTCGGATTGTTTATAAACCAGAAAAACCTCATTCATGCGGAGCGACTGTTTGGATTGAGACTTTGGCAACGGCGACAGTCTTCAATTTTGATGGCACAGTTGAGCGAGTAGATAGTACCTGGATTTGGGAAGAAGACGAAATGTGGAAAATTAATAAGAAAAATATTGATGACTTGATAAAAGCATCCTAGTTAAAAAGTTAATCTGAATCAGATGCCAGTCTCGTCTTTAGATTCTCACAGATTTATGATTTCTGTGTGAAATTTATTGTGGCAAAATTTGACTAATACCAATTCACTTTAAAGATGTCACAAATAGTTTCAAACTTTAGATGTGAAATAATTTCCTGAAATTGCTGGGGTGTCAAAGCTATGAGTCTATAAAATCTTACTTTTAACTTTTAAATTTTGAATGGATGACTTCCGTAAAACGGAATAACATACTCTGCTTTACCTTTCAAAACGTAAACCTCAAACCACCCAAAAATTTAACCTCATCAACACTTTCTCCCTCTTCTCTAGCAAAGTCGGCAGTACCAGCAAACTTACGTTCCCAGGAAATACCAATATAAGGTGCAAACCGACGACTAAATTCATAGCGCAGTCGCATTTCTAACTCAAGATCGTTAAAACCCGTACCAATTTCAAATTCTTCAACCTCCTGTGCTGCTACATTAACTTCAAATTCTGGCTGCAATACCAATCGTTGAGTAAGCAACAATTCATACTCTACACTTAGCCGGGCAGAAATATCGCCATCTTCGCTGACAAAAAGAGCGGCATCTACTTCAAAGAAATAAGGAGCTAATCCTTGCAAACCAAAAACTACAAAAGCACGTCCGTCAGACTCAGAACCAAATATTCTGTCGTAACGCACACCAGCTTGCCATTCCCAAAAAGACCAGACTAACTGACTGTAAAGTAATTGTACTTCCGCATCTCCTTCCCCATCTTCGGTATTAACTTCACCATCAGTTTTTAACCACAATCTTCTGTAGTCGCCACCAACCCAACCATGAGCATCCCAATTAAAACTACTGTCAGCATCATTAACGCGATATTCTAACTCTTCAATTAACAACAGCCAAAATATTTGATTATCTTTGATTACTGAAGGCCAATTTTCCTGATTGTACTCATTAGCAATTTCCCAAGTAGGAGCAAGATTAGTCGAGCGATCGCCTATCTGTTTTCCTTCTGCCATAACCACTGGTGCATAACTGAAGTAGCTGAAAAAACTGATTACAGCGACAGCATAGTAAAAACCTGTTTTTAAGAAATTCATTATTATGCTTGTTCTACCTTATCAGTTACAGAAACTACACGAAACATCCCTACCTTCATGTGATAGAGCAGATGGCAATGAAACGCCCAATTACCAGGTGCATCCACAGTAACATCTACAGACATTCTCTCGGCAGGTTTAACCAGAACAGTATGTTTGCGTGGTTTATAAGCACCTGCTCCATTATCCAATTCCATCCACATTCCGTGTAAATGGATGGGATGTTCCATCATCGTATCGTTGACAAAGGTAAGTCGTAGTCGTTCGCCGTTATAAAATTGAATTGGTTCCTTTGCTTCTGAATATTTCTTGCCATCAAACGACCACATATACCGTTCCATATTTCCGGTGAGATGTAGTTCTATTTCCCGTTCGGCTTTTCTTTGGTCTTCACGAGGTTTCAGACTGCGTAAGTCGGTGTATAACAGAACGCGAGTACCTGTGTTTTCTAAACCAATACCTGGTTCGTGGAGCCTACTTTTTGACATCATAGCTACTCCCGCACTACCTGAACCATGATGGTCTGGGCCGTGCATTACTGGCTCTTGATGAGGTATTGTTTCTGTTTCAGTTGAATGATTCATTCCGCTTTTATGCTGAGAATGATCCATCCCACTGTTATGTTGAGAATGATTCATCCCACCGTTATGCTGAGAATGATCCATCTCATTCATGTTTGGAGAGTGTTGAGAATGTGCAGAATGATCCATGCCATGATCGTGACCCATATCCGCCATAGTTCTCAGAGGGCGAGTTCGTCGTTCTGGCAGAGGTGCAGTCATACCCAGACGAGGCGCAAGAGTTCCACGAGCATAACCACTTCTATCCATTGTTTCGGCAAAAATAGTATAAGCAGTCTCCTCTTGAGGTTCAACAATTACATCGTAAGTTTCAGCAATAGCAATCCGAAATTCATCCACAGTTACAGGTTGCACATTTTGACCGTCTGCTTGTACTACCGTCATTTTCAGTCCGGGAATCCTCACATCAAAAAAAGTCATTGCTGAAGCATTGATAAACCGGAGTCTTACTTTTTCACCAGGCTTAAATATGCAACTCCAGTTAGACTCTGGTGCCATGCCATTCATTAGATATGTATAGGTTGCACCTGTAATATCAGCAATATCAGTAGGATCCATCCGCATTCTGCGCCAATCCATATCATCAAACAAATGTCCCACTGTTCGCCGTTGATAATTATAGTAGGTGCTTTTATTTTTCAAGTTAGCAAGCACTTGATGGGGGTTTTCAAAAGTCCAGTCAGAGAGCAATATTACATATTCCCGGTTGTATTCAATAGGTTCGGGTTCAGCCGGATCGATAATCATGGCTCCAAAATGACCGAGTTGTTCTTGCAACCCACTATGACTGTGATACCAATAAGTGCCACTCTGGGTTACAGGGAAATGATAGGTGAAAGTTTCTCCTGGTTTAATGCCAGCAAAGCTCAGGCCGGGAACTCCATCCATTTCAGGTTGGAGAATAATTCCATGCCAATGAATTGAGGTATCTGTTTTGAGATTGTTTGTGACTTTAATAGTAGCTGTTTGACCTTCCCGCAAACGAATTAATGGTCCTGGAATTGAACCGTCAACTGTCATAGCGGTAGCTTTTCGCTCTCCTATTTTGAGTTTGGTTTCCTGAATTTGGAGGTTAATTAGATCGGGATATTTACTTCCGTGTTCAGAGTCAGTAGCAGCAATGATTTGTCTGCTATAAGTAGGGAAAATATTGTCTATGGCTGTGACTATACCTACCCCAGCAGTGAAGCCTAAGAAGTTTCGTCTAGTAAGTGGGTTGATTTTCATAGTTTTAGTTAACTTTTGGCTCAATTTGTAGTTAAAAAAATTATGGTTAATGTTGATTTTTGAATTGATAGGACATATTGATATTTTTTCCAAACCAAACTAATTTTTTTTTACTAAATGCTAGTTTGACTCAAGAATATGAAATTGGGATGAAATATCAACTGGATTTTTTTGAATTTTAGTAGTTATAATCTCTGGAGCAACAAAGAGAGTATTTCCAAAAAATATTAATGGTGGGTTAAGCTGCAAATCAAAATTTATTGGTATATCTCCAAAATAAATCCCGCATCTAACACACCCTAGTGCCGTGTCAAGCTTAAAATAGTGGAATAGATTTTTGACTCTTTACTTTGAAAAATCAGCATCGTAGGATTTTCCTAAAGTAACATTTAAGGCTTGACACGGCACTAGGAAATAGCAAAATTTGTAGGGTGCGTTATACCGCTAAAATTTAGAATTTGAAAAAGGTTTAGGAATCCGTCAGAACGCACCATTTTAGCTGTGTCGGTCTACTACAAAATAGAGGATTTTAGATTGACATTTCATCCTAATTTCATAAATGCCATGTATAGTAAGTATTGATTGCCTAAAATCAGTAAATTTCAAATGTTGGATGAGAAAACCTGACAAAATTAGGTTTATTACTGAAGAACAATCAGGTTTTTCTTCCAAATATTAGAAATAGTCTCTAATAGGAGTAGAAAACATAATGCAAACTATATCTTTACTAGCTCATGCCCCAGAGTTTCATCTACCTAATAAAAATGATGATTCAAAAACAGAAGTAAAACCAGTAGAAAATAATTATGTTGATAAAAAACTAGAAAATCAAATACAACAAATATCCTCGCCAAAGGTGGAAACTCAAGCAGAAACAGTTGTAGAACAAAAAGTTATCAATTCAGTTGATTTACCTCAAACAAATATCTTTATACCACAGTCTGGAGAAATTGTTTTTTTCCTATTATTAACTATGCCATTTTTACTATTTTCAATGAAACGATATATATTTAGATAAAGTTATATAGTGATCGGAAAAAAATATTATTCTGTTAGATTTTTCACAACCTATTTAGGATTGCTCTAGATTATTTCTGATATTAAACCACTCATAAATAATATTTAAACTATGAAAATTAATCAAGCCAGACTGCGCCAACTGCACTATTTATTTGCACCAATAATGTTATTTCCTGTACTACTTACTTTAATTACAGGTTCTCTATTTCAAATATCAGTTATTAACGGTCAATCCAATGATTTTCTTTGGTTATTGGAATGGCATAGAGGCAAGTTTGGGAGAATTAATTTAGAGATGATTTATCCATTTTTAAATGCCTTTGGAATTTTCATGCTGGCAGTGACAGGAATTATTATGTGGTTCCAAATTCGGCGACAATATAAGAGATAATCAAAACAAGCTATTTGCTCAATTTTGAATTTTAAAAGATAGATACAAAAACTATCAAATTATTTTTGAAATTTATTGTATATTATTTCCCATTGGCAAAAAATAGATTATCTCTATTTATCTACAGGATTGAAGCGATAACCTAAACCATAAACCGTTTCAATTAAATCTCCACATCCACTCACTCCCAATTTACGTCTTAATAATCTAATTTGAGCAGCAACAACATTACTTATTGGCTCTGAATCTAATTCCCAAAGTTGAGCTAAAATTTGGTCTCGACTAAGAATTTGGTGAGGATGGCGGAGAAAATATTCTAGCAAGACAAATTCTTTATGAGTCAGATTAATTACATTTTTTTCCTGATTTTTCTTGAGAAAACAAATAGTATTAGTACCATAGTCTAGAATTAGATTTCCTACCTGTAATTGTTGGGGTTGAATTTCAGGTGATCGCCTTTGTAAAGCTCTGAGCCTAGCTAATAGTTCTGGCATTCCAAAAGGCTTAACTAAATAATCATCTGCCCCTGCATCTAATCCCGTAACCTTATCTGCCATACTATCTTTCGCTGTTAACATCAACACGGGTAAAGCACTATTTTTTTGTCGCAAAAATTTGACTAATTCTAATCCTGATAAACCAGGTAGCAACCAGTCAACAATAGCAAGGCGATATAAGGTCAATTGACTGTCTAAATATTCCCATGCTATTGCGCCATCAACCGCCCAATCAACCACATAAGATTCTTGATGGAGAACCCGTTTAATTGCTGCTCCTAAATCTGGTTCATCTTCGACTAATAAAACTCGCATAATTCAGATTAGTTTAGTAACTTTATACTCTAAATATACAGTATTAACAATTCAAAGCAGATATTTATAAAATAAGATTGTGAAATGAAGATTAATCTTTGGGGCTAATTTTACAAATCAGTCTAATGCCATAAGATAACTATAATATCCACTGGATGGGGCGGGTTTAAATACTTAGGATAAAATACCTTAACTTCAATATTTAGCCTTCAACCCACCCCAACAAAAAAAGCCTCTCGCTATTTATCTAAACTTAATATAAATTCCCAACAACTCTATTATCTGCGTGTTCAAACTCATAAACATAAAACAGTCTACTCAACTGTTGCAATTTATATCCCCCGAAAGCAAATAAAGTTGCACCCCCTAAAGCAAACCAAAATCCTAGTGGGGGAACTGCTAAACCAGAAACAAATGTTCCCGTCTCAGTTATTGCTGCTGTTGCTGCTTGAATAGCGATCGCCCGTGCATCAATAACTATCCCCAAACACAGACACAACCCTGCCACAACATAAGTCAAAATCTTTAAGCGATTAATATTTTTCAGTGCATCCTGACAAACCAGACAATGTTTTGTGTGAGTTTCCCATACATCAAATTGTTTTGTCCACTGGAATGTTTCTCTTTCTGTTGTTTTTTGGATGTCTTGTTTAAGAATTTTCTCTGTTACCACAGTTACCCCTTATTTAAGTCAAAATTCAAAAATCAAAAGTTAAAAGTAAGAAAATTCTATAAATTAATTTACTTGCTCTCAACTGTCTTAATTGGTCAGATAAATTTACATTTATTTAAGATAACCTAATTATCAAAAAAATTCAGCTAAGTAGTGCAGGAATCTTGCCTGCCAGTGCTTTGAGCATCCTCTCTGGTACACTTGATATAATAAAAGTTACTACTCAGTTATTAGTCATTAATTTTTAATACTATATTTATTACCAAAGTAATTATTATATATCTAGAAAAAACGGTTAACAGTTAGAATTAAAATTAGAGCCAATTTTAAGGATAATTATTAAATACATATCAGGAGAAAAATTACAATATGGGAGGAAATCAATTTCGATTTAAACAGTTTACAATTCTGCAAGATAGATGTGCTATGAAAGTTGGTACTGATGGTACTTTATTAGGAGCATGGGTAGATGTTTCTGGAGCAGAAAAAATTTTAGATATTGGTACGGGTACTGGTTTAATTGCTTTAATGTTGGCACAGCGTTCCTGTCAGCCGTGCAGAACACTATCGCTTGCTAATATTGATGCTGTGGAAATTGACACAGACTCATCTATTCAAGCTAGAGAAAATGTGGAACGCTCACCTTGGTCAAACAGAGTTAAAATTGCCAACTCTTCAATTCAAAAATATACAGATATTTGCCAAAAACGTTATGATTTAATAGTATCAAATCCACCTTTCTTTGAAAATGCTTTGAAAGCTGCTAATCAGGCTAGAACAGTTGCTAGACATACTGATTTTCTTTCACAAGCTGATTTATTGCAGGCAGCAGTTCAACTTTTGTCTGAAACAGGTAGATTGGCTGTAATTTATCCAGTAGAACAAGCTGAAAATTTTCAAGAAAAGGCTGAATATTTGGGATTATTTTGTCAGAGAAAACTGTATGTTAAACCTATGCCAGAAATTCCCACAAAAAGAATTTTGATGGAACTAAGTAAAAACCAATTACCATATCAAGAAAACACCCTAACTATTGAAGTAAAACAATATATGTACACACCAGAATTTATTGCTTTAATCAAAGATTTTTATCTGAAATATTAACTTGATAAAATTTACCTGTTTCCAGATTTAAGATAAGTTAATTTTTAGAAAAACAACTATATTTATTTTTTAGTCTATAAAAAATAAATATTAAAACTTCAATGTTAAAATTAATAATGCCAAGCTTATTCATAAAATTGTGAGGTTGTGTAATGTTGACTCTTTATCATGCTCCTGTATCTCCTAACTCCCGTCGCGTCTGGGTGACACTATTAGAAAAAGGACGGGAGTTTGAATTGGTAGAAGTAAAACTCAGTGGAGAGCAATTTAAACCTGATTTTTTGGCAATTAACCCTTTTCACCACATTCCTGCTTTGGTAGATGATGGTTTTAATGTAGTCGAATCTTTGGCAATTCTTGACTATTTAGAAGCAAAATATCCTACTCCTAATCTGTTACCTAAAGATGTCAAAGACTTAACAATTGTGCGGATGGTACAAATGGTAAGTGTTAATGAATTGTTGCCTGCTCTTACTCCACTGGTGCAACGAATTTTAGATTTACCTGGAGAAGATCCAGAAAAAGTTGAGAAAGCAGAGCAGAAAATTGCAACAGTCCTAACATTTTTTGAGAATTTGTTGGACGATCGCCCTTATTTTGGTAGTGATAATTTAACTTTAGCTGATGTTGTTGCGGGTACTATCATTCCCATATTGTCTTTGAGAGGTGGTATTTCTTTAGATAAATATCCTAAAGTTAGTGGTTGGTGTAGTGGCTTGATAACACGTCCAGCATGGCAAGCTTCTGAGGCAACAGAGGCAACATTTGCCGAATTTAGGTCTAATATGTTAGCGCGAATGCAACAAAAATAAAATTAGTTTCCCCTCTTTTATTTCTACTAAAGAAGGGGGGAAGAAATAGAGAAAAAAACACATCGCAATAAGTATCAATAACTGTTTTAATTAAAAATAGGAAAAACAACTTAATTAATTATTATGGAAAACATAACCATTCAAGTTGACCCTGAAATTGCCAAAGCTTACCGAGAAGCAGAAGCAGAAAAACAGCAAACAATCCAAACAATTGTTAATGATTTGCTTAAATCAATTATACAAGAGAAATCTTTAGAAAAAATTATAGAATAAATGCAGGAACAAGCTAAAGCAAATGGATTAACACAAGCAATTTTAGACCAAATACTGGAAGATGAATAAACTACGATTAGTTATTGATACCAATATTTAGTTAGTAGTATTTTGATTGAATCATCTCTTCCTGATATCGCTTTTAAAGAAGCAAGAAAAATTGGTATTATTTTATTTTCTGATGTAACATTTAAATAATTACAAGAAGTCTTAACTCGTGCAAAATTTGATAAATATATTCCCCTAGATATTCGTTCTCAATTTCTGGCAAAGATTAAGCTAGAATCAGAGCAGATTTTAGTATCTGAAATCGTCAATAAATGTAGAGATCCAAAAGATGATAAATTTTTAGATGTTGCTGTTAATGGCAAAGCCACTCATATTATAACAGGAGATAAAGACTTATTAGAACTAAATCCATTTCAAGGAATCCCTATTTTAACTCCAAAGCAATTCTTAGAACTTATTAGAGACATAAAAATATAAAATATAACTACCTAAGCATTCAGCACTAAACTATCAGCTATTGTTTTTAGTGAGCGATCAAAGCTTGATTAATTCAGCTAGAAATCTTACTAAAAAAGTAAGCTCCAAAATCTATATTCATTTAAACCCCGTCCTTAAACACAGAGTCTTATTGCTGATAGCTGAATGCTTACGATACTACAGAATCTAGAAAGATAAATTTAATTCATGTACTCAGTCGTTAAAAAAATGACCATTATCAAGAAAAATATCGGCTATATTGCCCCAGATTATTTACATAAATACGACATCCCCATCAACCGAGAAGCAATATTAAAAACTCGCCAAGAAAGACAAACAAAATTATTTGAACCTTCTACTCAGCAATATTACGAAGCAGTACAAACAATAGCAGATATTCACAGCGACTTTTTCGACTTTTCCAATGCAGTCATCAAAGTTGGTCATCCTGACGAACTCTCCTCAGAGCAACAACAAAAGTTTTACCATTCCTTGCAAACATTTTGCCCTTGGAAAAAAGGTCCTTTTGAACTATTCGGCGTAACTATCGACGCCGAATGGCGTTCCGACTGGAAATGGCAGCGCATTTTGCCACATATTAGTTCTCTGAAAAATCGCAAAGTTGCTGACATTGGTTGCCATAACGGTTATTTTATGTTTCGGATGGCAGCTCAACAACCAGAATTAGTCATTGGTTTTGAACCCTACACCAAACATTTTTGGAATTTTCAACTTATCCAAAATATTGTCAAACAAAAAATGCTGGCATTTGAACTTTTAGGAGTCGAACACATTCACTACTACCCCCAATTTTTTGACACCATTTTTTGCCTGGGTATCCTCTATCATCACACCGATCCCATTGGTTTATTACGCAAAATGCGAGAAGCGTTGGCACCCAAAGGTGAAATTATTATTGACTGTCAAGGAATTCCTGGAGATTTACCAGTGGCGCTCACTCCCCAGAAACGTTACGCTCAAGCGCGTGGTATTTGGTTTCTTCCCACCCAGTCTTGCTTGGAAAATTGGATAGGGAGAGCGGGGTTTAGCGATATCAATTGTTTTTTTGCAGAACCTTTGTCCCTTGAAGAGCAACGACGCACTACTTGGGCAAATATTGATAGTTTGTCAGAATTTCTTGATCCTGACGATCCCTCATTAACTGTTGAAGGTTATCCTGCTCCTTGGCGTTATTATGCGATCGCGCGTAGGTAGTGGAGTGGTGGAGTAGGGGAGTGTGGGGATTGGGGGAAGTGGGGGAACGATAAGTATATGGAATTTTGTCTCCTTATGTACATTGTGCGTGCATCTTGCCCGCGACTAATTTATCTGATTATATACATTGTGCGGGCATCTTGCCCGCGACTAATTTATCTGACTGAGATGAAATTCCCTAAGAATTTAACTTTTGATATCAAATCCGCTTACTACGGTTCCCGAAAAATCGGAGTGTTATAAGAAATCGGGTTTGTGGGAGGTCAATGTTAGTGTTATATAGCATTTGATACAAACCCGGTTTCTCTGCTTTTTTATACCGATATTACCGGACATGAGATTTCTGAATTCTAAATTCTGAATTTAGGATTCAGAATTCAACATTACTCTGGTAAAATCTCAGTAACAGTCTCATAAAAATTAGTCTCTGGTGGTTTGGCAAACAAGTGCGACATTTCTGCCAATGCTGCTTTATAAGCATCAGTTTGATTAGCATCCATATCTTCAACTCCTTCCCAAAAAATTACAGCAATACCTTTATCTGTTCCTGGCAATTGTAATAAATAAGCTCCTTTAAAACCTTCGTTATAAGTAGCAACTGCCTTTTCATAAAGCTCTTTTGCTTCTTGAAATTTTCCTGGTTTAAATTCTCCCAGGGCAACATAAGCATATTTGTGCTTCAAAAAATCCATAAAATCAGACATTTTTTTGCTCCTTTTCTACAAGTTTTAAATTGTTGGCTGTATTAGAACTTATATCATGTTCGGTTAAATATTTACCATTAGGAATAAATAAAATAAATAGAAGAAACATCTGAAACATAATAGATTGCTTTCCTTACAGAATCCTGAGCAAACTTTCTACTCCATTCCAGTCACAATAACTTTATAGATTAGTATTTATCTAGACATAATATTATCCAAATATCAAATTAAAATTCTCAAGTAAGAATTATCATAGTTGACAACTTCGTAAAGGGTTTGGTCTATCTAAACCCTTCTTATAGCTGAATATTAATTGTTATATTATCAAGACTTACGCAAAATATAGAAAATACACGCCACTTGTAGGGGTTAACGGCCGTTTTGCTACGCAAAATTGTTGCGTAGTATTCAGCAGGAAAACCCCCTGGTAGTTCTGAGTAAGTCCTGATTATCTCATATCTGCCATATCTAAACTCTGCGCTTTAAACTCTGAAATATTATCAGATAAAGATTCCCAGAAAGGATTATTTTTTCCTAAACGAGTTGTATTAGTAGCATCATGGACACTTCCTCTCAATTCTTGATAATATCGATCGTCCATAAAATTAATATTTAAACTAGAATCAGCCATCAACCTACGGAATTTTTCCTGAGTATAATCTCTCCCATTAATTAATGCTCCTCCAGGATTTGAAACCAATAATTCCCCATTAATTACCACCGAATTAACCATATTTGGCCACCAAGAATAACCGCTATATCCAAACATAGCTGGCACTTGAATTATCTGGTCATCACTAAGATTAAATTCCTGTTTTAACTTCTCAATTAATGGGTTTAATTTTTCCCTTTGTAAATAGAGATTATGCTGAATTAACTTAGGATTTTTCAAAGCTGCCCGCACTGTTGTTTGAGTACTTAAGCCACGATTTATAGCAGCTTGACCATAGCCTTGTTGATTTAATTCTTCTAATAATTTTACTCCCGCTTCTGGACTCACAATTAACATTAAAGGTTTGCCAAATTTACTAGGAATAAAACTTATAATTTCATCTACATGACGAATCATTAACCAAGAAGTATCAATATCCACTGGCGGACCCTGAATTTTTTGTGCTTTAATGAAATCAATAATATCAGGATTCATGCCTACTTCTCCTGCTTTACCATAATAAACTCTTCCCATAGGATATCCTGGCAAAGGTGGGGTCACTTCTAGATTTCCATAAGCATCTGCCCACCTATTTAGAGGATCAAGTTGTCTGGGTTTACCGACTTCAAACCAGCCGAAATTTTCTTTGAGAAGACTGCGAGAATATTGGTCGTTTTCCCCTGGGCGGTTAGCTTTGAGCGCAACATTCATGTTACGGGTTTTACCTTCACTGGGAAACTGCACATAACCTATTTCTTTAGTGTCTTGCATCCAGGTAGTGCCACCAGGATTAATTTTGGCTGTTGCACCTGTTTTTTCAATAATTTCTCTGATTTTATTGATAAACTCTTGATTAGCCAAACCTCGATCGCTAACATGAAGTTCTTTGACTGGAGCAGTGTTAGGAGACATTAACCAGGGAACTACACCTATTTGAATACTATCAGAAGCAATTTGTCTGCCATTTTTTTCAGCGATCGCTTTCAAATTAACTACCCCTTTCCAGTTGCGATCGGCAAATTGTTTAGCTTCTACACCTAATATTATTTTCTCTCTAGGTATTAATGCTTCAGTACCAGAAATGTCTACTGGTTGCCATCCAGATTCTATTTTTTGGAATACATTAATATAGCTAGTAACATCTGTGTCTGTAGAAATATATATTTGAGCATCCCTATAGCTTTCTGCCAATTGAATATTAACAATAGCTAAATCTTCTGTATCACTTTCACCATTAACATCTCGATCTCGCCAATCTGGGATTAGATCGCCATTATCATCATCATTATTAAACAACATCAATGCACCTTCTGATAAAGACCATTTTTCTCTACCTGACTTATCAGCTTCATCCACTTCCCCATCTCTGTTAGTATCACCATAAATTGTAAAACCAGGAGATAAACTATATGCAATAGGTGAAGAATTTGTTGTTTGGGTATTTGTGTTATTTTCTGTATTTTCTGCCCATTTTCTTGCTGCTATTACTTTTTCATAACAAGCAACAGCTAAATACCCCTGATATTCGATCATTTTTTCGATCGCCTTATCTGTCATCAATGAATCTTGAGGTATTTGACGCAAACTGTCAATTGCATCTAGCCATAGGTTTTCTGCTTCTTGCCAAGTTTGATAATTTGCACCTGTTTTTTTTCCTTTTGCTACCGCATTAGTTGCTATACTCATTGCTTGCTTCCAACTTTGAGCAGCTTTTTCTTCTTTAATAATTTTTGCTTCTACACGGCGAAAGTCTTTCAGGGTTTTTTCATATTGTCGTACTTGGAATTGGTATTGCCAAGGTTCTCTTACTTCTTGGATATTTGGCATTTGAGAGACTTTATCAAGTTCTACTTGTAGCTTGTCTCTAATCTGGTAAAGTTCTGGTAGTGAACTTACTTTTTTAGGAATTTTTATGTTGTTATTTATCGACTTAATAGTTTCCAGTACAGAAACTTCTGAGTTTGATTGTTTAAGAAGTGAAGGTTGTGCTACTGCTTGAGGCACAGGTATCCAAATAATTCCTACTAATGCCCCAACAGTATTTACTAAAGCTATTTTAACGTATCGCATCCAACGCATAGTATACATCCTCGATATATACTTTGAATTTTACCTGATTTCTGCCAACTCATCCTATTTAAAAAAAGTCAAAATTTCAAGGTTATAGCGCTACGCGCTAGGGAATAGTCAACTGTCAAAGGGTTTCAGGATTTATAAATGTCCTAACCTTAATAAGTAGCGCTATAAAAGTCATTTCAGTTATTCAGTTAGCCTCCTGGGTTCTAACTGCCTCTTATATCATGTCCGGTTGAACAGTGATAATTAAAGCTCGTAGTAGGGCTTTAGCCCTAAGATAGGTATTTATCGGGCTAAAGCCCTACTACAAACAAAAACTTTTTTATCACTAATTATCCGGACATGATATTACAGAGTATCTTTCCTTTCCTGCCGAATGCTACGCAAACGGAATGCTACGCATTCATGTTGCGCAGCGTTATCCTGACGGACTGCTGCCTCTTCCAGAGGAGCTGCCTCTTTCAGAGCATCTTCGCTAACGCTAACGCAAACCTGTCGGCAACAGCGGAAAAGTGAAATAGTTAATAGTATCGATCCCTAAACCCAGAGCCTTGAAATACTGAAGTTAATTTTTTTCATCCCTTATCCAAGGAAAGGCTATTGACCTTATTTTTTGCTCAATATTAATCTTAAGTTTTGGCTGAAGAGTTATATATTAGTTTAAACCTTAATAAATAATTATTAATTGTTAATTATTTATTATTTATTTCCGGTTGAGCGATCGTAATTAGAAGTTTTTTAGGATATTTAATAATAAATATCTTTAGCTCAATTTTATTGACCTAATTATGACTTTTCAACCGGAAATTATTTTAAGACTCTCTAACCCAATCCTGATTGGGTTTCGCCCAATTAGCTGTTTCCACATTATTAGCACTGGACCCATTACTAGGTAATTCTAAACAGTAACCAGCACCATATACCGTTTTAATATACCGAGGATGACGAGGATCTGGTTCCATCTTCGTTCTCAGATGTCTAATATGGACTCGGATTGTCTCAATATCGTCGTCTGGATCATAACCCCAGACTTCCTTAAGAATTTCACTAGGAGATACTGTCTGGCCATGGCGTTGTAACAAACAATGAAGTAACTCAAATTCTAAATGAGTTAGTTTAACTGTCTGCTCAAACCAAATAGCCTCAAACCTTTCGGGAACCAGGGTCAGAGGGCCATAGCTGAGTATTTCACTATGTTTAGCTGCTTGGGGAATTCGATCTGTGCGTCGCAGTAAAGCACGCACTCGTGCCAAAAGTTCTTCAACTTCAAAGGGCTTTGTTAGATAATCATCTGCACCAGCATTGAAGCCTTCTACTTTATTTTGGGTTTGACCTAAAGCAGTTAACATCAGTACCGGAATATCGGCTGTTCGTTCATCACGACGCAGACGTTGACATACTGTAAACCCATCTACTTTTGGTAGCATTAAATCTAACACTATCAGGTCTGGTAATAGTTGCAAAGCTAGGGCTTGCCCTTTTACACCATCTTCTGCCTGACTAACTTCATAGCCAGCCATTTCTAAGTTTACGGCAACGAGTTCTGCGATCGCAGGATCATCATCAATGACCAGTATTCGGGGCATCATTACACTTAACCTACGATTTTTTCTTATTGTAATGTTTAATTAAGATTTTTAAGTTTTTTCCTATGTTTTTTGTTTAAATGTTACAATCTTTTTCAAAACATTACTCTTCTTTGATTTTAATTGTGCTACTTCTCTCTAACACGAATTTGTTATATTGTCAAGCTATTAAATGATAACGACAAATATCTGGTGGGACTGTTACTAAGTCTTTTAATTCTAATGATGCTGCTTCAATATGACTTGAGGCCAAATGTTTTTCTAATAGACTTTCACTCTCCCATTCCTCAACAAAAGTAAAATCCCTGGGATCGGCATTA
The DNA here is from genome assembly GCF_050015975.1 of Dapis purpurea BLCC-M126. Classification (NCBI taxonomy): domain Bacteria; kingdom Bacillati; phylum Cyanobacteriota; class Cyanophyceae; order Oscillatoriales; family Microcoleaceae; genus Dapis; species Dapis purpurea. The sequence continues at coordinate 25,433 of NZ_JBNHER010000213.1, forward strand.
TTTTGTAATAATTCGTATTTAATACAACCTTTTTCTTGACGAGTAGGTGATAGTATACTAACTAAAATTGACTTAACTGCTTCTATTTTATCTGGTAAGGCGACTACACGAGCTACTACCCTAATAGTATGAAAGGACATAATTGATTAGATTCTAGACTCAACAACTAACACAAGTAATAATTTAGAGGATATTTAATGATTTTGAGGCTATAGTTCAATAATTAATAATTAATAATTAATTATTACCTCTTCTTATAAAGAAGAGGATTGGCTAAAAGGAATTTTTTTTCTTCTCTTAGGTAGATTTCGATATGGCGAGGTTTCCCGAAGAATGCAGAGCTCCTCCCCAATTCAAGTCGCCTAGCTTTTCATGTCGGCGACAGCCAAAACAACCGCTTTTTTTCCATAAATGGAGAGGCTTTATACCTTAATTTTTCGGTAAAAATCTTCCCTGCTCTTTTAAATATTTCCATGGAATTGATTCTGGATCTTTTTGACTACTCCACTGACTAAAATCAGGTTTTGTTTTACGTTTACTAATAGTGCTGGCGTGAACATTTAGCCGACTTGCTAATTCTTTCTGCGTCAGAAATATGGAAACTGCTTTATTTGCAGCCTCCAAATGGTTATTTTTAGGATCAAATTTGAGGCTATAATTTACCTGGGAATACTGTTGTGAAGTCCAAGGATTTGAAACTTTTTCAATAATTTCTTCTGAGACAGATTCACCATTATACCCTAAAATTTTCTCTGTAGGTAATTCAAGTTCCTCCTTTGCTTGACCAGAAACTAGAGACACAGCAGTAGGAAAATAGTATAATAAACCACCTTGCTCTGTAATTTCCAACTCGGCACCAAACTCTTTAGCTCTTTCATCGAGAAACTCTTGGACAATCTTTCCTGATAGTTGAGAGTTCATGGCTAAGTCTAAAGCTGTAATATGTCCCTGATTTTCCTGAATTAACTTATAGAATAGATCATTCAAGCAATCTTGTTGGTTTTTCTGTTGTTCCCGATAACGTCTAAAGGTCCAAACAAGTCCAGAACCAATAACAATAATCGCGAAGAAGCGCCAGGATAAACTTAGGATTAGCAATCCCAATCCAAGAGAAATTAGAATGGGATAATTATTTGTAGAGTTAATATCAAGGTTGTTGGGTATTTTGGACATATTTACTATTTTTGAGCCACATTATTTGTTTGTTAGGTGTACCTCCTAGATCGATTTTCCACAATTTTAAAATATGTTTCGTAAATTAAAAATTATTGGTGGCATTATTGTAGTCTGTTTATCGATAACTGGTTGTGGCCCTAGTAGAGTTGTCCAGTGTAATCAATTAATTGCTACTATTAACAAGGGTAATACTCTTATTAATTCTAAAAGTTCTTATGATGCTACAACAACTAATAAACTTGGAGAAGAATTAGAAGAAATTGCTCAGGAGTTGGAAGCTCTAGAACTCAAGGATGAAAATCTCCAGGAATTTCAAAAGGACTTCTCTCAAACCTTCAAAGAACTTTCCCAAGCTTTCATTAATATGAGTCTAGGTCTTAAAACTAGCACACAAGTAGAAGCTTCATTGGAAGGTAGAAAAAAATTCAATCAGGCCAGAACTCAAGTTACCCAAGCTGGACAACAGGCAAATCAAGTTGCGGTCAATCAAGATATCTCTTTGGAAAAGCTGATTAGTTACTGCCAAGATAATTGATTCCCACACTAATGGGTTAGAGAAAATTAGCCTTTAGCAAGCTAAAGTATTTAGTGATGAATTTCTAGCTCCATTACATAATGTCCCATACGTAACTGTTGAGACCATAGTTCATATTCTAAGCGGAGATAATCTGGAATTGGTCTTCCCTGAACCAGTAAGTTACGAGTAAAGTTACGCAGTCGCAACTGATAATGTAAATTCAATGAATCGTCTTGAAGCCAATAACGACAAATGCCATAAACTCCTCTTTCCCAGACATGGCGGTAACAATATTTGCCGTTTCCTTGCATAGTCATAATGACTCTAGAAGGAGAAACTTCTAGCCACAAAAGTCTTGGTTTAGAAACATTTGGTAATATGGGTAATTTCTCTATACAGGATGATTCCCTATCCCTAATGGCAGGTTCATGCAATAATATATGGAATTGGTCTCTATCCTTGTGATAAAGAGTGGCTGCAGTTTCAACCATAGACCAAATTGGCAAGTCTGTTGATATTAATGATAGACTTACAGGTTTGCGTTGATAAGTTAGCATATATATCCTCTAGGTTGTGATTGTTGTGATTGTTGATTGAATAATTATTATTTTCTTGACACTGGTGGCTTAAATGAAAGACTTATTAACAGGAACGAAGGAATTTAACAGGAGATTCTTCTTTCGCTCACTCCAGGAATTAAATAGGTCAAACAAATTCTTTTTGTCTAACTCTGTAAAGAAAATTTACCGAAGCTGTTTCTTCAAAGGTATGTCCTACTGCGATTAATCCTCTATTTTTTATTAGTTTTTTGACTGCCACATCTCTTGCAGTCTCATCATGACAGTTTCTACATTTATATTTTTATTACTCAGTTTTTTCTTGCCTGTAATACTGTTACAGTTAGGAAATTTTTGAGATTTATAATTATTGTCAAATTTTCCATAATATTTACCTCGTTTTTACCATACATAAGGTAATATTTTGTCAACAAACTAATTTCTAGTACTGTCTAAAGACTGTGTTCTCAGAAAACCTTTAGATTAGGAAATAAAGTTAATATTCTCAACTAAAATATGACCAACTAAGGTACAAGAAAGTCCAGATATAATTAATTATAAATTGTCAGAGAATACATTCAAGTTCTCAACATAGTAGTTACAGAAAAAAACTATAGACAATCATTTATTCTGAACTTATGACTACTTAATGTTGATCGATGATTTGCTATTGCCATTAATTCCTTAATTTCCATACATTTTTATCTTACCACATGATAGATACTTATCGCACAAGAGATAGTTATTTATACGCACAAGATTAAAATTTATGTATCTCTAACCTTGCCTAGTAGTAAATCTTAGTAAATGTATTGAGTTTAGTTGCATTTTTTTGCTTTTGTTTCAATTTTTTAACTAAATAGAGCTGGGAACCAACTATTATACTGAATCTGATTTATAGAGTATCCTTTGTCCAGATGCAGAAATAGGGTTTAGGATACCTAAAGATAGAGCTTAACATTAATATAGTATCAAATATCTTGATCTTTAGTAACCAGATTTAGTATTAACTGTTGCCTCTTACCTCTGTTCACTAAAAAAACTTTTTAGGGTCTGTTCAAAAGTTTTCCTTAAAGCAGAAATAATAAACTAATTTAGTGTATAATATTTCCTAATTTAGCTATAGTTTTTTTCCTATGCCACATGATGAGTAGCATTCCTTTGTCAAAAGAAGACCAAAGCAAAGCTGCAATAGAAAAAATATTTTTTGGGATTTAATCTTGTGCTGTAGTTATGGGATAAATGACTTTAAGAAATAAGTATTTTAAGTCTTTTCTCAAAAATTACCAGTTCCAGAAAAATATTCACTACCGTTCTCACAAATTACTAGTTATTTAGTAAATTAGTTCAGTTTAAATTGTCTACTCTACTAACTCCTCAGACTCTATTTAAAGAAGTCAGAAGTCAGAAGTTGTTTTTGTAACAGGGATGCGTGAGTAACTCTCCAAAAACATTTCGTCTTAAAAGGCGGGGTGGCGCAACCCAATTATTTTGATAATATTATCGCTGTGCAAAGTTATAGTTACTTTTATGATAGCTGCCGTCGTTAGTACAAAAATTACAAATAGTCAGGAAACTTTGATAATTCAAAGACCAAAATCAGGTATCTGTCTCAAAGGTAATATTTCAATTCCTGGAGATAAATCAATTTCTCATCGCGCTCTGATGCTAGGAGCGATCGCTCAAGGGCAAACCAATATTCAAGGTTTACTCCTAGGAGAAGATCCCCGCAGCACTGCTAGATGTTTTTCACTTCTTGGTGCTAATATTTCCCAGCTCAATACAGAGTTAGTAGAAGTTAATGGCGTAGGGGTAGGTAATCTCACAGAACCATCTCGTGTTTTGGACTGTGGTAATTCTGGCACTACAATGCGACTAATGTTAGGTATTTTGGCATCTCATCCTGAACATTTCTTTACTGTTACAGGAGATAGCTCCTTAGTCCAACGTCCAATGTCCCGTGTTATTCAGCCGCTCACACAAATGGGGAGTCAAATCTGGGGTAGAAAAGGGAACAATTTGGCACCTTTAGCAATTCAGGGACAAAAGTTACGACCAATCCATTATCATTCTCCCATTGCTTCAGCCCAAGTGAAATCTTGTATTCTCTTTGCTGGTTTAATGACAGAGGGGAAAACTACAGTAACTGAACCTGCTCTGTCACGAGACCATAGTGAAAGAATGTTAAAAGCTTTTGGAGCAGAAATTCAAGTTGACCCAGAAACAAATAGTGTGACGGTGACAGGTCCAGCTAAACTTAAAGGCCAGGATGTGGTTGTGCCTGGTGATATTAGCTCTGCAGCTTTTTGGTTAGTAGCAGCAGCTATTGTACCTGGATCAGAACTGGTAATTGAAAATGTTGGTGTTAATCCTACCCGTACAGGTATCTTGGAAGTCATGGAAATGATGGAGGCGGATATTATACAGGAAAATCAGCGAGTTGTGGCAGGAGAACCTGTAGCAGATTTACGAGTACGTTACAGTCGATTGAAAGCTTGCGAAATTTCTGGTTCTATAATTCCTAGGTTAATTGATGAAATTCCAATTTTGGCCGTAGCTGCTATGTTTGCTGAAGGGACAACTGTGATTCGAGATGCTGCTGAGTTGCGTGTCAAAGAAAGCGATCGCCTGGCAGTTATGGCCACCCAGCTCCAAAAATTGGGGGCTAGAGTTACAGAACTACCTGATGGTTTAGAAATTACTGGTGGTATTTCTATAACTGGTACAGATGTTGAGAGTGATGGGGATCATCGAATAGCTATGAGTTTAGCGATTGCTGCATTAAATGCCGATGGCATTACTAATATTCATCAGGCTGAAGCTGCTAGTATTTCTTACCCAAACTTTGCCAAGACTCTACAACAAATCTGTACTTAGGGTTTACTGAATAAAGTCTTTTGGTAGAGGTAGGAGACAGGAGACAGGAGACAGGAGACAGGAGACAGGAGAAATAGAAATTATAGAGGAGGTAGTCGTAAAAATTGTCCCAAGATTTTTCTGCCATAATCATCCCAAAATACTAGCTGTTTGAGCTTTTTAGACCGAAACAGGCACACTTTTTTCGACCAAAAAAGGCTGACACCAATATCTGTCGGTGCTTTGATATTTAATCAGCTAGCCCTACTTAAGAATTCAGAATTTAGAATTCAGAATTTAGAATTCTATAAGGTAAATTTACCTTGAATTCTAAATTCTACATTTTCAATTCTAAATTAAAATCAACTATGCCTAACTATCAGATGGCTTATCACCTAATAGTTGATCTTTCCAAGCTTGAAGTTCTGCTGATAACTCCTGGCGATTAGAAGCACGAAGTAGATACCGATATACAAACCAGCCTGAATAGACAATACCAATTAACTCAAAAGTTGGAGCTAGTAGTGGAATATCATTTAATGATTCAACTACTGCCAACATTACTTTCAGGGTAATAATAACTGCCAGAATTAGACCCAGAGTAACGATTGGCTTTTGATATTGTCCAAAAAAGCCAGTAATAATTGCTGGTAGTTCTGATAATATTTCCAAGACTTGGTTCTTAATATCTTGAAACTGATCGGATGTTTCTTCTGAATTTGGCATTTTAGCTAAAGAACCAGCTTCTGTAGGGTTTACTCCTACTTGCTGTTTAGTATCTTGCTTCTCTTCCATGATAATGCTCCTTTACTTAACTTAATAAATTAGTTATGACAAAAATTGAAGTTGTCTAGGTCAATAGTCCAGAATTTTACAGGACATACCCACTTTACTTCTCAAGTTATCTTCAAACATAAGCCTAAGCCAGGAAAACCTGACATTGCAAGAATGATGATAATATATAGATTCAGCATATATAGTTCTTAATCACTAATTTCCATAAATCTTAAATAATCGCTTCAACTCGAATATTTATAATTTAGTGGGACTTAAACAAAACAGAAGTAGAAAATAGGCTCAAATATATACAGGCAGAAGCTTTTACCTCAAAAATGCATAAATTATGAATTACTAAGGGTTCTAACCATTTTTACGGTTATAGATGGAATTCTCTTGCCTAAACTGAAATTCAGCCATTTTTTCCCCCAGAATAGGCAACAGGAGGATGTCCTAACCTTTATGTGTAGAGCTATAACTCCCTATTCGGCAGGTTTGTCAGAAGTAATTCCTGGTATCAAAGCAGGCTTGTCCAATTACTTAATCCCTTATATCAAATTCGGTTGAATACTTATTATATTGTTGGAGAGATGAGGGGATGGCGGAGATGGAGACCAACCCCTAACCACTCTCCAGTGGGGCATTTAGCGAGATATCTATTAAAGTAATTGAAAAAATTATCAACACATATCCTATGACCAGATTCTATGTGCAATTAACCGGATTTGATATTATATAGCAACGGCTGTAACTTTTAAAAAATACCCTATTACTAAGGCGGATTTGGTATAATGAAAAATTAGTCACATTGAATTTGACTCGGAAAACTTTGCGACTTATGACTTCAGGTATATGGCCAGTCAGCTAGAACTTGACCTACACAAAAATAACAATCTGTATCGATCAAATAATTTGTATCAGTTTTGTGCCACTGGCATTCAGGAAATTCATTAGATATTTCCGATAATTAAAAATCAAATCAATCCCATACGCAGAAATCATTAATTCTTTCTCCCTACTCCCTACTCCCTATTTTCCGGAGAGGTCTATTATTTATGAATTTGAGGTAATTATATTTTTTGGGCAACAGAACTGATTTTTTTGTATAAATAAAAACTTTTTTTTAACTTATTTTTTGATAGTTTGAGTAGAAAAACTTGGTAAATATATTAAAAATTATATAAACTATGCAGCTATCACCCCAAGAAAAAGACAAATTAATGATCTTTACTGCTGCTTTACTTGCAGAAAAACGAAAGGAAAAAGGGATTAAATTAAACTATCCTGAAGCAGTAGCGTATATTTCTGCAGCTATATTAGAAGGTGCTAGGGAAGGAAAAGGAGTAGCCGAATTGATGAGTCACGGCAGAACTATTTTAAAACAGGATGAAGTAATGGAAGGAATACCAGAAATGATAGCAGAAGTTCAGGTAGAAGCAACCTTTCCAGATGGTACTAAGTTAGTGACAGTACACAATCCTATACAATAAATATAAAAAATATAGCATTTTTTTGGTCAATAACTAAAAAAATAAGGTCTCAAGCCTCCCCTTTTAAGGGGATGAAAAAAATATTCGGTTCAGTATTTCAATCCCAATTGTTCAGCTAGAGGTACTGATAACTGATAACTGATAATATCATGTTCGGATAATCACTTATAATAAAGTATATGGTTTGTAGTAGGGCTTCAGCCCTATCTACAGTTCGGGCTGAAGCCCTACTACGAACTTTAATTATAATAACTATTTAACCGTTAGCGTAGCTCCCCCGAAGGGGGCACATAATATAACTGATAACTAAAATGACAATGATTCCAGGAGAAATAATTACTCAAACAGGTGAAATCGAATTAAATTCAGGGCGGGAAACAATTCAGGTAATGGTAGCTAATACAGGCGATCGCCCGATTCAAATTGGTTCTCATTTTCATTTTTATGAAGTAAACTCAGCGTTACAATTTGAGCGTGAACCTACTAAAGGAATGCGTTTAAATATTCCAGCAGGGACGGCAGTTAGATTTGAACCAGGAGATGAAAAAGAAGTAGAGTTAGTAGCGATTGCAGGTAGTCGAGAAATATACGGTTTTAACGCTTTGGTTAATCAAAAGTTAGAATAAAAAAAGTAGATTTCTATGATGATAAAATCAGGTTTCAAGTCTGCCCTTTAAAAGGGATAAAAAAAAAGGGTGGTGTTGCTTGCGTAATGGTAGAGAGAGTGTGGGAAGTGTGGGGAGTGTGGGAAGAAATTAAAAAATATATATCTTCACACGTTAGCGAGCAGGACAACCAAAAAAAAGAAAATTCAGTATTTTAAGCCTTCTTATTCCAAAAGCTACTTTTAACTGATAACTGAATTTCAAGCCTCCTTATTCCAAAAACTACTTTTAACTGAAAACTAACAACTGTTAACTGATAAATGAAATGGCAACAGCAGCTAGATTAGGAATTGGCGGTCCTGTAGGTAGTGGCAAAACTGCTTTATTAGAGTGTATTGTTCCCCTTTTGACCAAACAAGGTATTGAAGTAGCCATAGTAACCAATGATCTGCTTACTACTGAAGACGCAGAGCGACTCAAAAGTGGAGGAATTTTACCAAGCGATCGCATTATTGGAGTAGAGACAGGTAGCTGTCCTCATACAGCTATAAGAGAAGACCCAACCATGAATATTTTAGCAGTCCAAGATTTGGAACAACTATATCCTAATCTAGACCTGATTCTTATTGAAAGTGGGGGGGATAATCTTGCCTCTAGCTTTAGTTACGATTTGGTAGATGCCTATATTTTTGTCATAGATGTGGGGGCTGGAGATGATATTCCTCGTAAAAAAGGACCTGGTTTTGTGCAAGCTGACTTAGTAGTAATTAACAAAATCGATTTAGCTCCTTATGTTAATGCCAATTTAGATTTAATTCAGCAACAAGCACCAGTATATCGCCAAGGTAAACCGATTGCTTATACTAATTGTAAAACTGGAGTTGGATTGAACGAAGTGGTTAATTTTATTCTAGATAGAATTTTATTTCGCACTGCTTTGTCAATAGACCTCTAAAGAAATACTGATTTTGGAACAGTGCAATAAGGCAAGGAATTATGCATTTTTGACTTCTAAACACTACATATCTATAACGTTATAGTTTTTGAACTCTGTATATAGTGTTTTCCTGGAATTTATCTCAGAGTTTGAGAACATTGAAGAATTGAGAATTGAGAATTGAAATTTCCAGGCAAGGAATTAGGCATTTTTGACTTCTAAACACTACGTATTTATAACGTTATAGTTTTTCAAATCTATATATAGTGTTTTTCTGGAATTTATCTCAGAGTTTAAGAACATTGAAGAATTGAGAATTGAGAATTGAAATTTAAAGGCAATAAATTAGGCATTTTTGACTTCTAAACACTACATATTTATAACGTTATAGTTTTTCAAATCTATATATAGTGTTTTCATGGAATTTATCTAATACCAAATTCAAAAAAGGCTGTTACATTCATTTTTTGTGATTTATTCCTACAGTTTAATACTTTCAGGACTTACGCAAAGACACTATATATAGCGTATGCCAAATAGAGCGATGTAGC
>NZ_JBNHER010000214.1:0-55748 GCF_050015975.1 Dapis purpurea BLCC-M126
AACACTCCTTGAGATAATTTTTCCTCATTCTTGATGCACGAATAGACTTAACTTGGATAATTATATAGAGCTCAAATGGGTTCTATAGCAGCTTGTGGATACTCAAGAGAAGCCGCTCCGCGTCTACAAACCCCCATAAAAGAGGCACCACTAATTTTTTCGCTCCTTTGTGAGGGACCGTTACTCTTAAATTTTTAGTGCTCCAGCTAAATGCTGTTTGCGTAGCATTCGGCAGGAAAAGCTGATAGCTAGTATAAAAGTCTCAATAAATATTATTTAGGGTTTGCTAAATAAATCTCGCTCGCATGGGCAGATAAAGGTTTGAGCATTTTCAAATCCGGAAAAAGTAGGATATTTTCAGCCAGGGTAAGCTCAAAAAGTTAGTATTTTGGTAAGAGTTAGGGAGGTTGGAGCAAAGGATAATTTTTCTGAGTACCTCCTGTATAACTCTCTGTCTCTGTTGAGTTTTCACTACTCCCTACTCCCTTCCTTCACCATCAGACTTTTGAGCGCAAGCCCTATTTATTAGAAACAAAAGACATGATTAAATTTTGTCTTAGTGAGAAATTTAATCACACAAAGCTTAATCAAATAGCCTTAGAGTGAAGGAGTTCAGTCGTGTTTATTTGTTTCCATCAAATATTTATTGTATTTTACTGGTCAAATCCACTTAGTCAAACTTGAAGAAGAAAGTAATTATTTTGCTTGACTCCATCATTACACTGAATAATATATGAAGATTTAGTAAAGATTCACTGTAACATTAGATAATTTTATATTTTATATATGAAAGTTTGATGTTTTTTTATGTGAAAGAGGTTGCTTATTCCTACTCAAATGCGTAAAAATACTGATATATATTCATAGATATGTATAAATAAGAAAAAGGGACAATTATATAATGACTACTAATAAATCTGAATCTCAATCTGTGGCTCCAATTCTAGCCATGGCAAGCTTGACACTTACTGCTACATTAGTTTACGTTGGATTTGGAGTAGCAAGTCTAGTTGATAAAAGTGCGGTTGTGGATATGAGCACTGAAAATGCAAGCGTAGAGCAATTAGAAGAAAAATTGTCGGCTCTGCCTGATTCTGAATAATTGCTTTAGGACTTAATATCATGTCCGGGTGAATAGTTATAACTAGAGCTTCGTAGTAGGGCTTGATCAATAATATAGATATTTTGTGGACTAGATCAATACTACGAACAAAAACTTTTTTATCACTTATTATCCGGACATCATATTACCGACTTCTGAGCAAAACTATTCTGAATCAATTTCTTCCATATTAGAATTAGTGCTAAGGCTAACCTCAACCTCATCATTATAGAATCGATAAAAAAGAGGCTCATCCTTAAAATTATGTTCATCGAAAATATGGTGTATTATCCCTTGTTGTAACATTAACTCACCCATCATAATCGCTTCTTCCCTCGTAGCTCGTTCATTAATCATTAACCACTCTACTGCTTCTGACCCCAAAAAGACTTTTTTGAAGAGCTTAAACTGAAATCGTCGATCTTTGATACAAACTCCATGCTCTCCACGCATCGTACTAGATATTGCCTCCCAGTCATACTCTTCTTTGCTAGAAGGAGGTTCAATAGTTGGAATTTCTTGAGGTAGAGGTCGATATTCTACAGGGGTTTGCGATCGCACCCAAGCATAGAGTTCTGGATCGAGGTCTTTGAGATGTAAGTCTTGTTGGGGGCGAGGGACTTCTACTCCATACTTTCGCAAATATCTTTCTATTTGGTTATATAGGTGGGTTCTTACCTTTGGTTGTTTGAGAGGATCGCGGATAAATGCCACCACCCGAAACTGCAACCCATCCTCTACATATTCCCGAAATTTGACTTTGGGGGGAGGATGGCGGAGAATATCTGGATGTTCTACTTGTGCAGCACCGAGTAGCACTTTGTAGACAAAATCAATATCTGTTCCATAGGGAATTTTAACATAAGCTTTCACCCTAGTTATACCGCTACGGTTCCAGTTGAGAACCTCCCCTTCAATAAAGCGGGAATTAGGAATAGTAATAATGTAGCGTTCGATATTAGAAATATCAGTAGTTCTGGCACCAATACGTTGAACTAAACCTTGAAACTCTCCCACTTGAACTAACTCTCCTACTTTTATCGGACGGGCGACAATTAAAATTAACCCACAGATAAAGTCTTTAACAATATTTTGTAATCCAAAACCAATACCTATACCCAGCGCCCCAAGTAGAATAGCTAAAGATTGAAAGTCTACCCCTCCAGCATTGAGAATGAGAAGCGTGCCAACAGACAGCAGTCCGTATTCAACAAAAAAAGCAATTGTACCTTGGTGACTGGCTTCTGCTTCTGTGAGAGGGAGCAAGCGAGATTTGAGAATACTCACAAACCAACCTACTCCTACCCAAAGTGCAACAACAGTTATGGCGATCGCTAATATTCGGTTGAGAGAAATGCTTTCTTCTCCCAATTGAAACATTCTGGCATTAAATGTACTGTCTAGAAGTTGAAAAATCTCGTAAAACCAACCTCTAGTTATGGGAAATAATTGAATTCCATAATTGATAAATGTCGCCCATACTCCCACTTGCAATAATAGTAAAACTAATAACTGTAAAGAGTGCCAGCGTCTCTGAGGATTTTTGATCTTCCGGCGTAGAATGTAACGAAATAGTAATACCAGTCCTCCTTGAAGCAACAGAGTAGTCACAAAGGCAATTGTCAGCATTTTGATTGCCCAACGGGTATAAGCTGGTGTGCGTTCCCGCCAACTTTGCTCCAAACCCTGCTGGAGTTGTTCCTGCCATATTTGCTGCTGCATCTCTGAGTGCATTGAGTTGAGGTTATCCTGTGGTATCTCTAGCAAGGGGCGACTATCAACTTTCAATACCACATTTTGATTAGAGCGAACTATTTTGACCTCTGGAGGTTTTCCTCGTTCAATGCTATCAGCTAAAGCTGACTCTAGAGTTGATGTGATAAATTCAGCACGTTCCTGAGCTGTGACTTTTCCCAGAGGTCCAATTTCTAACAATTCTCGACCATCTAATACCACTGGAACTTTGACAATTGTTGCATCTTCAGCTTGGACAGGAGAAAATACTAGAAATACTGATAGTAAACTGATGCAAAGAACAAGAACAAATTTAACTAAATATTTCTGAAATCTTGCCATATTTGTTTTAGGGAGTAGGGAGTAGGGAGCAGGGAGTAGTAATTCGGGAAACAGGGAATAGAAAAGAAGAAAAATAACTCTACCTCAGTAACTTGAGGAAGGTTATAATATTGTTATATATTCTAAAGTATTAAACTAGATCATGTCAACACCAATAAAAATATTAGACCCCCAGACCAATATTTTAATTCAGCTAACATAACTGAAGCTAATATTATTAGATAATTGATACCTAAATTCAGTGTAAGTGAGAAAAGTTTTATCAATCACTTATTCTTAATTAAGTCTACTCAGTCAAAAGAGGAAATCGTAATTTTTTACCAATTTATCCATAAATTAATATATGAAGAAATCATTACTATATTTGACTATCTCAATCATCTATGGGTGTAGTAATTCTTCTACTCCTGAAAATCAATTATATTTGCCCAGTACATCATCCACTCCTAGCTTTGTAGAATGCCCAGAGAAACCAAAAAATCGTCTCGGAAAAACAGACACTAAATCTTTATCTTTAACTACAAATATAGTTACTATATCGGATACTGTTAACTCTGAAAAACAACTTGGATATAAATTTTATGCCAGAACAGGCAAAGATTTTAACTATAGAATTACCAGCAATGTTTGTATTTGGATATTTGCCCCAGATACTAAATTATTGCAACGGCGAGAATTAATCATAGCGACACAGCAAGATTCTCCTATTTCGGGAGAACAAATGTCTATTGATTTACCCCTAACAGGAGAATACATTGTACAAGTTTCAACTCCTACTAAATCCTCAGAATTTAACTTAGAAATGAGTTTAGGTGATTTGCCAATACCAGAACCATCTGTAGTTACTTCAGAAATCCCAAAATCAGCTTCTCCATCAACACCAATATCAGAAACAACTCCTACAAAAACTTCTGCTGAAGAAGCAGTAAAAAATTATTATTCAAATCTGAATAAAGGTAAATATCAGGAAGCTTGGAATCAATTATCATCAAGTTTTCAGAATAATCAACAACTACATCCAGATGGTTATAATTCCTATTATGACTGGTGGTCAGGAATGAGTAATGTTGTGATTCAAGATGTTCAACAAACCAATACAAGTACAGACACATCTACAATAGATGTACAGGTAAAATATACAAAAAAATCAGGAGAAAATCTTACTCAATCTCTGGAGTTATTTTTAATCTGGAATTCTGCAAATAATAATTGGGCGATAGATGCTGTTACACTTAATTAGTTGAAATTATTATGGTACAATACTCCCTAAATATTACTGAAAAAAATACTAATCAACAATATAGATATACTGTAGACTTAGAACAACATTATGAAGATCAGCCAACAAATTTTTTTACCCCAATAGTATGTAATAAAATTAAATATGAACTAGAAAGCCAAAGTAACTGTCAAATTAATGATATGCACTTACAAACAATCATCAAAACTTGGGTTCAAGATATAAAAGAAGGATATAGAGATAGCAGTATTATTCTAGACTTACCTATAGCTAATCATCAGAATATTCACAATCTCACAGAATTGGCAAATCAAGAAATTTCCCCACTGATTTATCCAGACTTATCTGATTTAGAACCAAAAATAGGAGCATTACCACCTCTAGATTTTTCTTAAAGGTAGGGAGTAGGGTTTTTAGGAATAAGATATTTTTGCTTAATGCCTAGAATCGTTAAAAATATTCCTAAACCTTAATTATTATATAAAACTGCCTTAAAAATTCCTCATTGCCACGATAGGAAGCAATCTCTCAAAAGCCCTGAGATTGGTTCCTTAAACTCCGTTACAGTCTCTGCGGACTTGGCTATAGCAATTATCTGGATTCTATATTACTTAATAACTAAAGTTTTGAGGAAGTATAATATTATTTTTGGGAATTGGTATAATACCACTTTGAAAACAGAATCCTACAAAAAAAAGTGCATCTCGATCAGAAATGCTTAAAAATAGCTGATTGCTGATAGCTGAGAGCTGAATGTTTATAAAGAGGATAATTATGGCTATTACTTGTAATTTATGTTTCTACGACAGAAATGCAGACAAAAACCAATTTTGCGAAATTTGTGGTTCAGAAATTAGAGCATCAACCACTTTATTTGAAACTCAAGAAAAAGGGATTCAAGACCGAGAAGCAAAAACATTTATACAATCAGATGAACAACAACTAAACCTAAATCATAATATTAACAACTATCCCCTAAAAACACCAGTATCTACAAATATTTCTACCAGTAAAAACCAGATTATAGAAGATAGTCAAAAAGCTAATATATCACCTAAAAATCCTACTAATCCCACTTTTATTAATAGTACTGTTGTTAAACTTATCTCTAAACAAGTAGGTGCACCTATAACAGAGTTTATTATCGATAGTAACAATGCCATTATTGGTAAATTCGACCCAAATCTCGGACCAGTAGAAATTGATTTAGATGGATTCTATGGAGATGAGACTGTTTCCTCAACCCATGCAGAAATTTATTTTGAAAATAATCAATGGCAGATAAAAGATATGGGTTCAACTAATGGTATTTATATCAAACCTACAGGTAAAGCTCGGTTTGGATACCGTATGAATAAACCAGAAATATTAAACTCAGGAGATGAAATTGCCATAGGTAAAATTCGGTTATTATTTATAATTACTTAAATCTCAGCTAATATACCTTTATTTGCAGAATAAAATACACATAGGAAAGGAATAAGAACAAGAAAAAATATTTTAAGCTATCAGTTAATTAATAAATGCTAATTTATTATTCACAATTTCAATGTACAGCAGAATTTATTCTTCTTTCTTTCTTCTTTCTTCTTCCCTTTTCCTTCTTAAGTAAAATAAGGATAAAAAATGTCAATCAACTGCCCAATTTGTGGCGCAGAAAATCTTGATACAGCCATTACCTGTACTGCCTGTGGTTGTGCTTTAATAACCTTAAATTCAGTGGGATATCAACTTCCTAGTGGCACTTTACTTTACCAAGGTAAATACAGAATAGAAAAAACTTTAGGTGAAGGTGGTTTTGGCATTACTTACAAAGCAACTGATTTAGAAAATTTTACTGATATTGCTATTAAAGAACTTTGCCCAGATAAGTTTCTCAGACATGGGATTAATATTATCTGGCCTCCTTCTATTCCTCCTAAAATTCAACAGGAACAAATCCAAAAATTTCAGACCGAAGCAGAATCTCTAAAAAAATGTGTTCATCCCAATATTGTCAGAGTAATTAACTGGTTTGAAGCTAACAATACCGCCTATTTAGTAATGGAATTTGTCTCAGGTAAACCTCTATCTCAAATTTTGCTTGAAAGAGGTAAATTGCCAGAAAATATTGTCAAAAAATATTTTATTCAAATTACCGAAGCTTTAAAATTAGTTCATGCAAATAACTTTCTGCATCGGGATATTAAACCAGATAATATTATTATTAACTCCCAAGATAAAGCCATCTTAATTGATTTTGGTTCTGCAAGAGAATTTTTAGCAGGTCTCACCAATAAAATGACCGCTATGCTAACACCTGGATATTCACCTATTGAACAATATACTAATCTAAGTAAAGCTAATCCCAGTACAGATTTGTATGCTATTTGTGCCTCAATTTATCATGCTTTAACAGGTAAAGTGCCAGTAGTATCACCTGCTAGGTTAGGGTCAGAAACTTTAATCTCTCCAAGGCAAATAGAACCATCAATTAATTCCCAAACAGAACAAATTATATTAACAGGAATGAAGATGGAAATAGAGGAACGTTTTCAAACTGCTGATGAATTAATTGATGCACTTAAAGGTAAGTTTATTTCTCAAAAATTAAAACAAGCAAGACAGATTTTAAAACAAGGAAATCTAACAGAAGCAGTTACATCTTATCAACAATGTTTGCTCAAAGAAACTGATAATGGTATAGCAGCAGTAGAGTTGGCAATGATATTAGTTTATATAGAAGATCGCCAAGCTATTATTGCAGCTAATCAAGCAATTCAAATTAATCCTAATGATGGTAGAGGTTATGGAGTTTTAGGGCTAATTAATTGTCGTCAAGAAAATTGGCAACAAGCACTTCAACAGTTAGAAATAGCAGTAAAATTATCTCCACATGAATCTTGGATACAGGCAAATTTTGCTTGGTCTCTAGCTAAAATAGGAAGATGGAAAGAAGCATTAATTGTATGCAATTTCGCCTTGAAACTAGATAATAATTCTGACTTTGTATTAGGATTAAAATCCTGGATTTTAGTTAATCAAAAACACTTAGCAGCTATAGCGCTACGGACAAGTCACAAGTAATCAATGAATGATGATAGAGCAGTTATAAATGTCTGCAACTTATTTGCCTAGTGCTATATTAAACCTATCCACTAAAATATATTTTAGCTAAGAATATTAGAAACATAATTGAGATTAACTCCGTCTTATACTAATTATACTAAATATAGCCTATTTTTGTTACATTTCCTTAAGAGCAGCGAATAGGGACAAGGGAGCATCGAAATTAGGAATAATATATATTAAGGTTGATGTCTAGAATCTTAAAAAAAATTAGTTAACTTTACCTATTACTTAATCACTGAAACTGAACTGTTAGATAGGTATAGTATTGCTTTGGGGAATTGGTATAATTCAAAATTATTAAATAGTGGTGGAAATGCAGATGTATAACTATGCCATTTTCTGGCTTCATTCATTAAAAATCTGTTTGAGTCGCATTCCGCAGGATGAGCTCAGTGCTAATAGCTGAATACCTACGGTAGACTATTTTTCTTTTATCTATTCCCTGTTCTATCAAATCCAAAAATTATGTATCTTACCAATTCTAAAATTGCTATACTATTTGTATGATTGATGAATAAAGTATTATAATAAATTATTGATCTATGCAATAGATATAGATATGGTAATGAAATCCAGCAATAATGATCGTCTCAATACTAATATAAGCAATAAAAGTACCATTTTAGTAATTGATGACAACCCAACTAACTTAAGTTTAGCAGCTAATGCTCTAGAATATCGGGGATTTAATGTTTTGATTGCTAGTGATAGTCTCAGTGGTATTAAAAGGGCAAAATTTGCCCATCCCGATCTAATTTTGCTAGATATTTTAATGCCAGAAATAGATGGTTTTGAAACCTGTCGTCGATTAAAGGAAGATGAAAAAACTCAAAATATTCCAGTTATATTTATGACTGCTCTTAATCAATCAGAATATCAAGTCAAAGGATTTCAAGTAGGGGCAGTTGATTATGTAACTAAACCAATTCAAATTGAAGAAGTTTTAGCTAGAGTGAACCTGCATCTTCAACTGTATTTTTTGACTCAAAAACTAGAACAACAAGTAGAAGAACGGACAACAAAACTAAATAGAGCTTTACAAGAACTGCAAGAATCACAATTGCAATTAGTTCAGAGTGAAAAAATGTCATCTTTAGGTTTACTTCTAGCAGGAATTACCCATGAAATCAAGAATCCCTTGGGTTTTATTGCCGGCAACTTGGAACATACAGAAGTAGCAGTAAAAGAGCTAATTGAATATTTGAAATTATATCAAGAAATATTTCCTGTGTCAGGAACAATTATCCAAGAAAAAGCTGAAGAAATAGAACTAGAATATTTGTTAAGTGATTTGCCGAAAATGCTTATTTCTATGAAACAAGGTATTGAAAAAATTCAGGAAATTAGTAGATCTATGCAAACATTATCTCGTGCAGACCGCAATGAAAAAGTAAATTTTAACCTTCATGAAGGCATTGATAGTACCTTAATGATACTCAAACATAGATTAAAAGCAAACGAGTATCGCTCTGGAATTAATGTCATCAAAAATTATGGAAGTATCCCCCTGATTCTAGGATTTCCAGGACAGTTAAATCAAGTGTTTATGAATTTAATAGCTAATGCAATTGATGTATTTGATGAAGTGATTAGCAATCAAACAAGAACTGATGATTTGATTGTGGAAATTTCTACTGAAATTAGTCTAGATTATCAGCAAGTAATGATTAAAATTAAAGATAATGGTCATGGAATGTCAGAGGAGATAAAAAAACAAATATTTGACAACTTATTTACCACAAAAGAAGTAGGTAAAGGTACAGGATTAGGGCTTTCTATTTCTCGCCAAATTGTAGAAGAAAAACATCAGGGTAAAATTTTCTGTGAATCGAAACTTGGTCAAGGTACAATATTTACTATTATTCTGCCAATTTTTCAGGATGATAATTCTGAGTTAAATGATTAAATAATTTTTCAAGGAAATAAAAATGACTGTTTTAGACAAAAAAAATCGACAACAGGATTTATCAGAGCCTCAACAAAAAAGTTTATATCATAATTTTTGGGTCCGAGTAATTATTGCTGGTACAACATTATTTGTTAGTTTTAGTACTTACTTCAGCTATCAAATAGTTAGGAATTTAATTTTAGATAATTTACGAGACAAAGCATTTCTAGAAGTAGAACAAGGTGTGAATGAAATTGATAGTTGGTTGAGTAATAGAAAAGCCTCACTGGAAGCAATAGCAAATAATCCCATATTCCGAACTATGGAGTGGTCTCAAATTAAACCCTATTTGCAAGTAGAAGAAAAACGCTTACCAGAATTTATGTATTTAGGAATGATCGATGCTGATGCTTTTTTATACACTACAGTAGAGGGAGAACCCAGTGGAGTGATTAACCTAAAAGACCGGGAACACGTTCAAGAAGCTCTGAATAAAGGTATCACAACTTTATCCGATCCGATAATTGCTCGCATTCCCAAAGGTAAAAGAATAGTGGCTTTTGAAGCACCAGTTTTTTCTGGCATCCCCGAATTGGAAAAACCATTGGGAAAAGTTATTGGTTTAACTGATGCTGTAGTTGATATTGAAAAAGTCATTGATATCGTAAATAGTTTGGAATATGGGAAAAAAAGTTATGCTTTTGCACTCAACTCTAAAGGAGAAGCGATCGTTCACCCAGACACAGAGTTAATGTCAACCTTAGAAAAACCTGCCCCTAGTTTGCTCAACTCTACAGACCAAGGTTTGGCAGTTATTGCTCAACAAATGGTTGACAAAAAACAAGGAATTTCCCTAACAAAAATAGACAGAATTTTCAAATATGTAGCATATTTACCCCTAAAAGAAGCCAATTGGTCAGTTGCCCTGGTTATTCCCCGACAGAATATTGAGTCTCAACTTAGACCTCTTAACTTAATTGCTGTAGTGGTAATAGCATTAGCAACAATGATGATGATTATTTTATGGAAAATACAATCATTTGAACAAAAACAACTGAAAAAATCTAAACAAGTAGCAGAAACAGCTAACCAAGCAAAAAGTGAATTTCTCTCAAATATGAGTCACGAACTGAGAACACCTTTAAACGGTATCCTGGGTTATGCTCAAATTCTCCAACGCGATCGCAACTTTACCCCTACTCAAAAAAATGCTTTAAATATTATTCATAATAGTGGAAATCACCTTTTGACCTTGATTAACGATATTCTAGATTTATCCAGAATAGAAGCTCGAAAAATGGAGCTTTACCCTAGTGAAATTCACTTTATTTCTTTTCTAGAAAGTGTCGTAGGAATTATTAAAATGCGCGCTCTAGAAAAAGATATTCTCTTCAAATCTCAACTAGATTCTCACTTATCAACTGGCATTATAGTAGATGAAAAACGTCTACGACAGGTACTATTAAACTTATTAGGAAATGCTGTAAAGTTCACTGATAATGGTCAAGTAAATTTCAATGTTACTCAAATAGAAACAGAAACTAATCAGGCAACTATCCAGTTTGAAATAATTGATACTGGAGTCGGCATGACTGCTGAAGATTTAGAGAAAATATTTCAACCTTTTGAACAAGTAGGAAATACTAAACACCGACAGCAAGGAACAGGTTTAGGACTAGCTATTACTAAGCAATTAGTTGAATTAATGGGAAGTAAACTACAGGTGAAAAGTGAACTGGGCAAAGGTTCAAATTTCTGGTTTGAAGTTAATTTACCGACAGTTAATACTTCAATAGAAACTACTACTGAAACTATAGGACGCATCATTGGATACCAAGGCACAAAACGTAAAATTTTAGTAGTAGATGATAAACAAGAAAACCTATTAGTGCTGCAAAATATGCTCGAACCTTTAGGATTTGAAATAATTCTTGGTGTAGATGGTCAAGAGGAAATAGATCTAGCGCAAAAATTTCAGCCAGATTTAATTTTGACAGATTTAGTAATGCCAGTTAAAACTGGATTTGAAGCAATTCAAGCTATTCGTAGCCTGTCAGAAGTAAAAAATATTCCTATTATTGCAGTTTCTGCTAGTGTTTTAGATATGGATAAAAAACAAAGTCAAATAGCAGGTTGTAATGATTTTTTATCCAAGCCAATTGATGAAAATAAGTTACTATCACTATTAGGAGAATATTTAAAATTAGATTGGATTTATGAAGAAGAAGCAGCAGAAGAAAAACTAGATACAAATAGTATTAGTCTATCAGAAAAACTTGAATCTATAATCCCACCTCCTCTAGAAGAAATGGAAATATTATATGAATTTGTTATGCTAGGTAGTATGCGAAAAATTCAAGAAAGAGCAGCTTATCTAGAAGAGTTAGACCAAAAATATATTCCCTTTGCCCAACATTTGAAAAATTTAGCTCAAGAGTTCCGAGATAAAGAAATTACAGCCTTTGTAGAGAAGTATTTGTATCAAGATTGAAAAGAAGTATAAAATAAAATATAGCAATTACCACAGTTATGAAGTACAGTTATTTTTCTTATGTTCATACTCTTCTAATTTTCTACTTACCAAAGCCAAAAAAATTGTGTATCTCATAAGTATGGTCATTGCTATAAAAGTTTAATCAATTTCTGTTTAAGTATTTTCTTGAAAACTGAAATATTATTGGGATTGTAACTATTCTTGCCATTACGCATCTACTAGAGTCTTACCATTAATTATCATACCTTCACAAGAGCGAATCTGGCTAAAATCTACTCCTTTTAAGTTAGCATTTTCAAGATTAGTGCTAGTAAAATCTGCATTTTCTAAATTACATTTTTCTAAATTAGCTCCTTGTAAATTCGCATTTTTAAAAGAAGTATTACTTAAATTTAAACCTGAAAAATTAGTTTCTTTTAAATTAGCTTCGTCAAATATTGCTCCAGTCAAATTAATCAAATTAATCCTACTAAAATCTACTCCTGATAAATCTGTATTTGTGAAATTAGCATTTTGAAAATTTACGTCTTTTATTGTAATAGGACTACTAAGAAAGTCATATAAACGTACCGCACCTGAAAAATTTGCATAGCTAAAGTCTGCTCCATCCATTTCACCTAAACAAAAAGTTGCTTCCTGAAAATTTGCACCTCTACAATTAGCATTTCTAAAATGTGCATCTTCGTGCCAAAAGGAAGCTCGACTAAAGTTAGCATTAATACAAATAGTATTCTCAAAATCACCTGAATTAAAACAAGTATCACTTAAATCTGCTCCTTCTAAGCAGGCACCTGATAAAGAAGCGTGTTCAGAGCCACTTAAATTAGCATTTTTGAGATTAGCATTAGTAAAATCAAAGTTATATAAATAGGAGTTACTGAAATTTGCACCTTCAAGGTTAGCACCAGTTAAATTTACTCGTGAATCGTAATCATCGGAATTGATAAAATCAATTTCAATATTACTAATATCGACTCCTTTTAAATCTCGATTTTCTCCTCCTAAATTAACTAATTCCCAAAGTAATCGCCATTTAGGATCTATTTGTGTAGTTTCATCAATTTTACTTTCTTCTAAAATAACACCTTGAAGTTTTGCACCCGTTAAATTTGCCCCAATTAAATTTGTTTGAGAAAGGTTACAACTACTTAAGTCAAGGTTACTTAAATCAGCATAACTTAAGTCAATTCCTACCAAATCTACTCCAGGATTTAATCCGGCTTTTTCAAGTTCTTCTAAAAAATTATCTACTTTTTTTTGCTTAATGCTATCAATAATTTTTTGTCTGTCAGATAAGAATATTTCTAACAAATCATCATCATAAAAATATTGAGAATCAGAAAATTTATATCCTTTATTCTGTTTGGAATTAACTAGGCTATCAAATATTTCTTTAGCCTCTTTTAAAGAAACAGGAGTATTTGTTTTTGTGCCAGTTTTAAGTTTACTCCCTGTTCTGCCATAGGCAAAATTAACCTGATATTTTTCCCAAGCTAGGTAAACTATTTCCACTTCATAAACTTTATCTGATTTTTCATCTTTATAATTGAGAGAAGCCTTTTTAGTAAACATATTTTAAAGATTTTTTATTTAAGTAGTAAAATTAAACATTCCTAAGTTAAATTTAGCACGCAAAAATTTATGTTTTTCATATCTATTCTCAGTTTAATTTATTGCTTAAAGTTGCTCTCGAAATTTATACTTAACTTCCTTATTCCCAGCACCTATAACGCAAGTGCAACGAAGAGAAACTTCACCTCTTCTACCTGGTGTACCATCAGCATTTAACCAAGTTACTGTTTCACTTCTGAGAAAAATGTCACTCAAATTTTTATCGGTATAGTCATACATACATTCTCCTTTTACTGTTAATATAGATTCTTGTCTTTCATTTTCTTCTGTGTTTTGAAAATCTGATAAATGATACTTTAATTCAAACTCTAGAGCTAGTTTATTTACAACTTCTGTATAAAAAGCTGAAATTGAAGATTTATTTTCATAAAATTCTGTTATTTCAAAGCCTGTTTCCGAAAGTAAATCTTGAGATAAATTAGAATTTATTTCTTGATTTATTCCTAGAATAATACTTGTTTTATCGAGTTCTTGCATACCAGCTTGAAGCTTATCTAAACATGATTTTAAATCTTTATATATAAACACCTTTTGACCTAAATTTTTGCAGTCTTCCTCAAGATTTTCAGCCAGGCGAGCATAATGATCATTTCTATTCTTAAAAAAACCTTTATCTTCAGTTATAAAGTGAACTTGGTAATTTTCTCTTAGTAGAGAAAGTATTGCTTCCCAAATAGCATAATCTTTGAAATTGTTGATTTTTTTCTCCATTAGGTGGTGTTCCTTCATCTACGCGCTGAAGTGCTGACTTAGCGTGTTCAAAAGTAAACGGAACTCTTTTAATCCACGGCTCAATTTCTTTCATTCTGCTTTCTATAGACTCTTTAATTGCAGTTTTATCTGGTACTGCTTAATCAGATCGCTATCCCATGATAATTTCAATTATTTTAAAGTTTTTCTTGATATTTTCAACAGCTTCATATCCATATTTAATAATATGTTTTATCACTTCATTTTCAATAACTTCTGGCAACCCAATACAGCCATTATTTTGTTTGATACAATAAAGTAATGCTGCTCCTAAAGGCGTTTTTAGTAAAATAGTAGAATTTTGTTTCCATATATTAGCATCAATTACCACACAGAGTTTTTTTGACTTTTTTTCCATACAAATAAATCCTAAAAAATATTATTTTTTGACTATAATTTCTCTATCAACAAATTGTAGGTGCTAGTCACCAAAAAACAAGGTATTCTACCTCTTTTAACGACATAAAAAAACTCCTATTTAGTATTTAAACCCTCCAACTTCAGCAGAATAATATTATGTCCGGTTAAATAGTTATAATTAAAGTTCGTAGTTGGGCTTCAGCCCCATCTATAGTTAGGGCTAAAGCCCAACTACAAACTATCACCGATCGTCCGTACATCCGTGGAAAAATTTATGTCCTGCCTTTCTTATTTTTTATATTTAGCATAATGCCTCTCCATTAACCGAGAAACTTCAGGATTATAAATCTGCAAATAATTCCAATAATTTTCAAAGACAGCCTCCACATAACCCCTCGTTTCTGGATAAGGTATTTTCTCGACAAAAGCATCAGCATCATCAAACCCAAAACGCTTTAACCAACTACTTACAGCATTCGGACCAGCATTATAACTCGCTACTGCCAACATAGAATTATTCTGATACTCTTTATGAGTAAAATCCAAATAAAAAGTACCTAAATTCACATTATCATTTACATTCTCCAAATCATAACTAACAAGATTAATTTTCTTAGCAGCTTCTTTTCCAGTTTCCGGCATTATCTGCATTAATCCTGTTGCTCCCACAACCGATTTAATCTTGGGCATAAAACGAGATTCTTGACGAATTAAAGCACTCACTAAAACAGTATTTAACTCTCGTTTATTAGACCATTTAACAATAGTTTCCAAATAAGGAAAAGGATACAAAGTTTGCCAATAAGTAGGCTTTTCTTTTAAAGCTTTATACTCAGCTATCTCCTCTGGTTTTTCCCGTTGACTCAAGCTAGTCAACATCCAAATACCATCTAAATTTTCCCCCACACCAATCCTCAATACACCATCAGTATACTGTTGAGCAACAGTTGGATTCATCCGTTCTTCAAATTCCATCTGCCACTGTTTCCAAGCATCCCGATCTTGACCAATTTGATACAGTTCGCGCAATGTTTCAGAGCCAAAAGGTAGTGGATCGCGCCCTTTCGTATGTACAACCTCTGGAGACAAATCTCTAACTGTTGTAAAATCTCCCACAGGCCAACCTAATATTACTGCTGATCGCCAAGCATAATAAGAGTGAGGATACCGTAAAATCATATACTCAAAAGCTTTTTTAGCATCCTTTGTCAACCCAAGTTGTTGTGCCCACTTACCTACCCAGAAACCTGCTTGCGCTGCTAACTCACTATCAGGATTATTCACAGTCAACTCTTGCGCCCACTTCCAAGCTGCTTGTAAATTACCGCCTGCAGCAGCTTGTTCGGCTAACTCCCACCGTAGTTTAGCAGCAGTATCAGAATTATTATACTCTCTCAACAATTGTTGACGTACCAGTGAAGCAGACTGAGCAGATTCAAGTTTATCAAGCAACTTAGACTTATCTAACATAGCTTCAGGTGCATGACTAGGGAAATTAGCAATTACTCTGTCAAGATAAGGTATGGCATCTTTGCGTTCAACCAATCTTGATAAACGGATCAAACCCAAAGCTGTATGTTCTCCACCATTGGGAAATGTATTAATTAAGGTTTTATAAGCTTCGCGAGATTCTTTAGTTTTTCGCCCTAACCACAACCCCCTAGCATAACGATATAGATTTTTTGGTGTTTTAGTTGCTTTTTCGTAGGCAAGGGCACCTTTACCATAGTCCTGTTTTTCCCAATACCCAAAAGCAATCATTTCCCAATCTTCGGGAGTTAACTGGGAGGCATATTTTGTTCTCAGTTGTTCCAATACTGTGCCATATTCCGGCACATGAAAACCATACTTAGCAATGAGCAATAATAACTGAGGTTGATTAGGATTTTGCTTTAATTTTTCCTGAGCAATTTTAACTGTAGTTGGATAACCAGGAAATTTAGCGATCGCCTCATCCCAGTATTCTGGGTTTTGTTTTCCTAACACATACAAAGCTTCTGCCACTACTGCTTCTTCCGGATAGGTTTTTAAGACTTCTTCCCAAGTTTTTTGTGCTTTGTCTATTTCCCCTATTTGTTCGTAAACTTGCGCCCGTTTAACCAAAATATATGGTGCTAGAACTGTATATTCTTGTTCTAAATCTTTAAGTTGAGCGATCGCCAACTCTGCCTCTCCTTGTTGAATTAAATCATTAGCCAGAATATAACGAGCGCGACTGGCATTAAGAGATTTTCCTGTTTTTATCGCAGCCTCCAATTTACTCTGGCGTTGCTCTGGTGGCAATGACACAAAATTTGTTACATCTAACTCTGGGTTAAGTTTTTGGATGGCATTTTGGGAGATTTTATTAGTGTTAGTGCTAGTGAGTTGTGGTAGAAAAACTCCCAGTAACAGAGCGCCAATAGAAGCGACTACTACTATAGAAACTTTTGTTATGTTTTGCTTTAACATTTACTTGCCGTAAGTTAATTTTAAATTTGTTTGGTTTGAGTATTAATTTTTTCCCTGTAAGGATAATTGAACATTGCTAGTGTGTATTAAAATTTACACTCTTAGGAAAAGTTGTAATTTCTCCATCTAGCAGTTAATTAATTGGGACTTTCGTCCAAGTTTTGACTCTTGCCAGTATTTTATATCAGGTTATGAGTATCACTTATAGCTGAAGTTAGAAGTAGGTAAGAATGGCCATTCGCTCCTACATTTTTTAATTTGAGAATTATGAGAATGTCCTAATAGTTAATGATAACTGCTATAAATAATAACAGAAGTTCCTACTGCCTCGGAGTACCTCCTTTTTAGGAGGAATTTAAGTATTCAACCGAATTTAATATTATTAGAGTCTTTTCTTCTGTTTGCTACACATTTTCCTACTTATTTCCGGACTTTAATCTTGCTTTTTGTATCACCCGTTCTATAATCAATTATATAATAACAATTACCAAGAGTAATGGTATACTTAGGTAGGACTTCAATTATTAAGTAATTAACAGCGACTTTTGAACTTCTTTGATAATTACTAGCTATTTAATGTTAATTATTCTTATGTCTACTTCTCGGTCTCGGACATTGCATACAACGTCCTTACCTAATCAATAAAAGGCGTTGCATATTTGCGGCATGAATTAGTGGAAGTGTGGGGAGTGTCAGGAGTGTGGGAGGAATTAGAGTTTTAGAGAAAGAGGAAGTACAAAGATTCATCCCTTGGTTCAGCAACGCCAGTTTTTAAGAAATGTTATAATACTAAGCATTTAAGGCGCGGACATTGGTAAATCCTATTTGCGGGGCATTTGGGCACCGAAAACTCAGTCAGACTCTATTGTTCCACTGCACCCAAAGTTTTTAACATCTCCAAATGAGCATCAGTTAATCCTTTTACCCCAGTAATGTTCATACCTTCATAAGGTCTAGCCACTCGCATAGTTTTCAAACATTCACCACTCTCAACATCCCACAGTTTAATAGTTTCATCCAAACTACCAGTAATAACCATTCGACTATCCCTACTACAATCTAATGATGAGATCCGAACGTTATGCGCCTCGATAATTTTCAGGCATTTTCCAGTTGAAGCATCCCAAAACCTTAAAGTGCCATCCTGACCCCCACTGATAACAAATTTACCATTAGCAGCAAATTTCACAGGTCACACTAAACCTTGATGTCCGTGAAGCGTGTTCAGGCATTCTCCCGTTCTCACATTCCAAAGCTTTAACTTACTATCTTCACTGCCACTCACTAAAAACTGCCCATCCGGACTAAAAGCGATCGATATCACATTATTTGTGTGGCCGTGTAAAGTTTACAGCGGTTTTCATATGAATAAACCACAATGATACTGACTTCTAACTCCTAATCTCCTGACTCCTGACTTCTGACTCCTAACAATGAATTTAGTGGTCTACTCAACTGAAAAGCGCTGTAAAGACATTCATCACTCTCAACATCCCAAATTTTGATAGTTTTGTCATCACTACTACTAGCAAGAGTTTTGCCATCATGGCTAAATTCAACTTTCCAAATCCAACTGTCATGCCCTGACAAAACATGAAAATTACCAGTATCAATATTCCAAATTTTGACAATTGAATCCCGATCTCCACTAGCTAGAAGTTGACTGCAAGGACTAAATGTCACCGTCCAAATTCCACCTTGATAGTGTTCAGTAGGATTAGGATATCGGAAAGTTTGCCTACAACAACCTGCATTAACATCCCAAACCATAATACTTTCATCATCACCACAACTAGCAATTTGTTTACCATCAGGACTAAAAACTACTGCCCAAATTAAACCAATATGCCCCCTCAAATTTTGCAGACATTCTCCAGTGTTCGCATCCCATAACCTAATAGCAGCATCCAAATGACTGCTAGCAATTAGTTTTCCATACCTTCTCTGGTTGTAAATCTTGAAAATTGATAAATATAGTTATCGAGCAATTTTGTTTTTTCCTGGTGTCACTAAAACATAGGTAGATGTTGTATTAATTTTGGCCATTAGATATCTCTAATCTCTAAATATTAATTTATGGATATGTATTATATCACACTCATTTTTAAATCTTGTCGATTATCGACAAGATCTAAAAAATTTTTGTCGATCTTAAAATTAAATTATGGTAAAACGCTTACTATAAGTCAGTTTTAAGATTTTTTTCTTATGAAAAAATTTGCCTATCTTTAACTATCGACGATCGAAAAAAAATTTATTTGCTTAGATTATGATATAGTTATTTAAGTAATTTATTAGACATTAAAAGCTTGTTTATGCGAGTATTTACTGAGATGCTAATACCTTAGTAATTAACTCAAGAAAAAATATTGAGCTAAAAAATTTTTCCAGGGAGGTCATTGTGGAGAATATTTTTGGAGACCAGTCTAACATTTTGGAACAACAGTTTACCAACCCAATGTTAGCTGGGATAGATAGAGCAAACGTTAGTAATGAGTGGCGATCGCTTAGTGCTATTAAGTCGAGTGTAGAGAGTTTGGGACTAGAAGTCCAACAACTAAACACATCAAAAGTGTTCGAGTTAACTGAACCCAAGCTTTTATTGGCCTCAAATTCTCCACCAGGGGAGGAAGATCCAATAATAGGTAAGGAGAACGAAGCAGTTGCGGAAAAAAATGACAGTTTGACAAATCCAACCAATGCTGAAACTAGAATTCAAGCTCGAACTCGAAGCTCTTCTTCTGTTGAAAAGGTAAACATCACTTCTCCAACTAGCAGTACCAGTCTCGAACCAGGACAACGCTATACTATCCGATGGACAGATAACTTCAGGGATAATGTGAAGCTAGAACTATACAAAGGCAGTTCCTGGGAACAAACAATTTCTAACTCTACCTCCAGTGATGGCAGTTACTCTTGGACAGTGCCCACATCTTTAAGTAGTGGGAGTGACTACAGAATTAGGATTCGTAACGTCAACAATGGTAGGCTTTCCGACTTTAGCAGTAATTTCACCATTGAACCAGAAGACTTCATAACAGTCACAGCACCCAACGGAGGCAATACCCTAGAACCTGGAAAAAGCTACACTATTACTTGGAACGACAACATTGACGAAAATGTTAATATAAAACTATTGCTGTTACCTGCTGACACGGTGTCAATATCCAGGAATATTACCAGTTCCACCAGTAGCGATGGCAGTTACACTTGGACTGTACCTGAGAACGTAGTTGGCATCGCCGATGGCAATAGCGAGTACAAAATACAAATCACCAGCGTCAGCGATAACAGCGTTTCAGACTTGAGCAATAGCAGCTTTACTATCGAACCAGATGAACAGGTAAATATTACTTCTCCAACCAGTCGTACCAATCTGGAACCAGGAGACCGCTACACTATTCGGTGGAATGACAACTTCAGCGATAACGTTAGGTTGGATCTCTACAAAGGCAGTTCCTTACAACAAACAATTTCTCGTTCTACCAGAAGCGATGGTAGTCACTCTTGGACAGTGCCGACATCTTTAAGCAGCGGTAGTAACTATAGAATCAGAATTCGCAATGTGAACGACAGTAGCGTTTCTGACTTTAGCAGTAATTTCACCATCGAACCAGATGAACAGGTAAACATCACTTCCCCAACCAGCAGTACTAGTCTGGAACCTGGACAAAGATACACGATTCGGTGGAACGACAACTTCAGGGATGATGTGAGGCTGGATCTGTACAAAGGCAGTTCCTTACAACAAACAATTTCTCGTTCAACCAGAAGCGATGGCAGTTACTCTTGGACAGTACCGACATCTTTAAGCAGTGGTAGTAACTATAGAATCAGAATTCGCAATGTGAACGACAGTAGCGTTTCTGACTTTAGCAGTAATTTCACTATTGAACCAGATGAACAGGTAAATATTACTTCTCCAACTAGTCGTACCAATCTGGAACCAGGAGACCGCTACACTATTCGGTGGAACGACAACTTCAGCGATAACGTCAGGTTGGATCTCTACAAAGGCAGTTCCTTACAACAAACAATTTCTCGTTCAACCAGAAGCGATGGTAGTCACTCTTGGACAGTGCCGACATCTTTAAGCAGCGGTAGCGACTACAGAATCAGAATTCGCAATGTGAACGACAGTAGCGTTTCTGACTTTAGCAGTAATTTCACTATTGAACCAGATGAACAGGTAAACATTACTTCTCCAACGAGTCGTACCAATCTGGAACCGGGAGACCGCTACACTATTCGGTGGACGGACAACTTCAGTGATAATGTCAGGTTGGATCTGTACAAAGGCAACTCGTTCCAACAAACAATTTCTCGTTCAACCCGGAGCGATGGTAGTCACCCTTGGACAGTGCCCACATCTTTAAGCAGTGGTAGCAACTACAGAATCAGAATTCGCAATGTGAACGACAGTAGCGTTTCTGACTTTAGCAGTAATTTCACCATCGAACCAGATGAACAGGTAAACATCACTTCCCCAACCAGCAGTACTAGTCTGGAACCTGGACAAAGATACACGATTCGGTGGAACGACAACTTCAGGGATGATGTGAGGCTGGATCTGTACAAAGGCAGTTCCTTACAACAAACAATTTCTCGTTCAACCAGAAGCGATGGCAGTTACTCTTGGACAGTACCGACATCTTTAAGCAGTGGTAGTAACTATAGAATCAGAATTCGCAATGTGAACGACAGTAGCGTTTCTGACTTTAGCAGTAATTTCACCATCGAACCAGATGAACAGGTAAATATTACTTCTCCAACGAGTCGTACCAATCTGGAACCAGGAGACCGCTACACTATTCGGTGGAATGACAACTTCAGCGATAACGTTAGGTTGGATCTCTACAAAGGCAGTTCCTTACAACAAACAATTTCTCGTTCTACCAGAAGCGATGGTAGTCACTCTTGGACAGTGCCGACATCTTTAAGCAGCGGTAGCGACTACAGAATCAGAATTCGCAATGTGAACGACAGTAGCGTTTCTGACTTTAGCAGTAATTTCACTATTGCAGCAGTGACTCCCCCTCCAGAAGAAGAAAACAGTTTGGGCACGGCTCGCAATATCGGTACCATCAGCGGTAGTCGCAGTTTTCGCGACTCTGTAAGCAGGAGCGACACTAACGACTTCTATCGGTTTAACGTTAGTCAATCTGGTATTTTTACCGCTGATTTAACTGGGTTGAGTGGAGATGCAGATGTCCGACTAATTAAAGACCGCAATAACAACGGTCGAATAGATCGAGGTGAAGTCGAAGCTTGGCAATGGGAGCGTGGCTCTGGTAGTGAATCAATTCGTAAATTTGTTACTCGTGGTACTTACTTCCTGCAAGTCAACAGCTACCGAAACCAAAGCACTAATTATAACTTAACGACTAACTTTAGTGCTGCCTCTCGCGATAATCATCAATTCTCTATCGAAATTGATGTGGATGGGTCGGTGAGTTTAACTTCTCAGATGAGAAATGCGGTAGAAGAAGCTGCTAGTTTTTGGGAAAATGTCATCTCCCACAGCAGCCTTAACTTGAATCACAGATTGACTATTGATGTAGAAGGAAAGGATCTAGGTGGAAGAGATGGAGGTGGGATAGCACTAGCTGAAGCTGGTCCCCGTAATCGGACAACTGATGCTAATGGAAATTGGAAACCAATGTCCGGTATTGCTAGGATCAATATCAACCCAGAAGCTTTAGAACAGTTGAGTGACATTGATTATTTCAAAGGAGTAATGATACATGAATTTGGGCACGTTCTCGGCTTAGGAAGAGCTGGTTGGGGCAGAAATAATCTAACGTCTGGTGCAAGTTACAAGGCTAATACTGATGCCGGGTGGGCTTATGGTGAGTTACTAGGTACGTTTAGACAAACTGCCATACCCCTAACTACAGGTGAAGGTGAAGGTTCTGACGGCGCTCACTGGAAAGAGGAAGTTTTTGGTGATGAAATCATGACTCATGAAGCCGACGATGATTACCCCTTGAGCCAAATGACGATAGCTTCTTTAAGGGATATGGGTTGGAATGTTAATTATGGTGCAGCAGAAGAATATTCTTTACCCTAAAGATGGAGATGAGGTTGAATACATCTAGAAAAATGAACTATGTAACAGAACTTGGGTTCTTGAAAATTGTCTAGTACAATTCTCAACCTAAAGTCAATTTTTAAGATTCGCTAGAAAAGAGCGATCGCCCTCTCTAAAAACAATCACGTTTGAGGAGCGATCGCTTTCTCGATTCAATACAATTATCATTCAACTATTGCAGCCAATTTTCCAAAATTAACCCTTCAATTCTCGACATATCTGAATCATTAGAAACTAAAACCAGATTATGATAAATTGCTGTAGCTGCAATCAAAATATCGGGAAATTGTATTGGTGTTCCCTTACTTCTTAAATCTGCATAAATGCCAGACGCAATATTAATTATTTCTATCCGGTCTAAAAACAAAATTTTTAGCTCCTTCTTACACAAATTCTCCAGAATAGCTAACTTTTTCTGGGATTTAATTGCCAATAAACCTCCCTCACTTTCAAAATAAGTAATACAACTGATAAAAAGTTGCTCTTCTCTAGCATTAACATCATTCAGTTTATCAAATAGTCTAGAATCTTTTTTCAGAATAGCAGTCAATATATTTGTATCTAATAAATATTCCATTAGTAGCTTTTCCTTAAGCCTCTAACTGCTGTATCAAACTCTTCTATTTCTCTACCTGTTAAATCACTCAGTAGTCCAAACATTACTTGCCCTCCTAATATGCGTCTAATTTTACCAGTAAGTGTTTTATCAGTCATTTCTTGCAATTGTTCTACGGTATAATTTCTCCTCAAAGTATCATCTACAATTCCAACCATTTCATCTCTATCTAAATGTTCTAACAAGCGATCGGTAGCTAGAAAATTTTCTACAATTGAAATTACTCTATTCTGAAAAATATTATCGATACTAACAGAAACTTTAGGCATAATTTTCTCCTTTTTATTTTTACATCTTTAAGTTTAGCATTTTTTTTGCGTTGGCGTAGTTTTGCTTGGGGAAAGTTTTTACTAAAAGTTAGGCGAACTTAATTTAAGTTAGGACGAATAATGGCAGACTCAAACAATTACTGACTGAGAAGGATCTTGATTGTCAGATTCGATATTCAGCGGTCGTAACTCACTAAAACCCTTCACAAATACCCCTATCGCTTTCTTTGATATCAGAACTACTCTGCAAATAATCGTGAATAACATCGCAACCCCGCCCCAACAAATTCTCTAAATCAAAATTCCACAACATCCCCACCCTATCCCTACCAACAGCACCAAGCATTTTACCATCAGGACTAAAGCTAACATCCATCACTCCTTCCCGAATAGCTTCTAAACTCACCAACTCTTTGCCATCAAGATTCCAAATTTTCACCGTACCGTCATCGCTACCAGTCGCAATTATTTTGCCGTCCGGAGTAAAACTCAAACTATTCACTGTTCCCTGATGACCTCTGAGAATTCCCACTACTTGACCTTTAGGAGTTAGTAATTTCACTGTATTATCAGAACAAGTTGCAGCAATAATCTTCCCATCTGCACTAAAACTAATCTTTCTCACCACACTACACAACCCCTCAACCTTTTCTAATTCCTCACCCTCGAGGTTCCATATTTTCAGCACAACCTGACTATCACCACCAAAACCAGCAGCAGCGATCGCCTGACCATCAGGACTAAAAGTTACACTTCTGAGGTCATCAATACCCCCTGGAATAGTCAGCAATTGTTGACCGCGAATATTCCATAATTTAATCGTCTTATCCAAGCTAGCAGTAGCCAACATCTTACCATCAGGACTATAACTAATACTATAAACCTGATCCTGATGTCCGGTGAGAGTCGCATTTCCTAAACCAGCTAAATTCCAAACAATACCCGTTCCATCAGCACTTGCAGAAGCTACAGTTTCACCATCAGGACTAAAACTCAAACTATAAATACCACGCTGATGTCCCTTCATAGTTGCTAACTCCTCCCCTTCCCGACTCCAAATTTTCACGGTATTGTCATAACTTCCAGTAGCAATAGCATCTTTGCTCAAACTAATAGCTGTAATATAACTGGTATGTCCTCTGAGAATAGGTAGCTTTTGTTCTTGCAGACTCCAAAGTTTAATCGTATTGTCTGCACTAGCAGAAGCTAGAGTCAACCTATCATTACTAAAACTGAGACTACTAACCCAGGTACCATGACCTTTGAGAGTTGCTATTTCTCGACCGTAATGAGTCCATAGTTTAATCTCTCCATCAGAACTTCCTGAAGCAATAGTCTTACCATCCACACTAAAGTTAACGCTAACAACTGGACTTTTATGCCCCCTCAAAGTACCTATTTCTTTGCCATCCATACCCCAGACTTTAACGGTATTATCCCAACTAGCAGTGGCAATAGTTTTACTATCAGGACTCACACTAACGCTCAAAACTCTCTCTTTGTGACCTTTGAGAGTAGCTAATTGTTTTCCCTTAGCATTCCATAACTTCACGGTTTTGTCTTCACCCGCAGATGCTAATACTTTACCGTAGCTAACACTATAAATTTTATCCTGATTAGCTTTAATAGAAAGAAGTTGCTTCCCCTGAAGATTCCACAATTTAATTATCCCATCTACGCCACCAGAAGCAAGAGTCTTGCCATCCGCACTAAAATTGACACTATTAACTGCTCCCTGGTGTCCTTGCATTGTACTTAAGAGTTTACCATCCCGACTCCAGAGTTTCACCGTACCATCTTGACTACCAGAAGCTAATACTTTACCATTTTTACTCATACTCACACTGTAAACTGCCCCCTGATGTCCTTTCAAGGTAGCAATTTCCTCACCATAGCTAGTCCATAGTTTGATTGTACTATCATCACTAGCAGAAGCAATAATTTCTCCATCTTGGCTCAAACTGATGCTATTAACAGGTTGTGTATGTTTTGCTATGGTTCTGCGCTTACTCACACCATAAACAGTTTTTTGCAGAGCTATCAAAACTCCCATTCTTATATCTGCTGCTACTTCAGAAGCATCATGTAATTGTTTGCCAGCTTTAATAGCAGTAAGTAAAGCATCAAAACGTTGGTTAGCAGTAAACTGATTTTCTGCTGACAAACTCAAGGCATTAAGTTGGGCATTTAATTTATCTTTTTCTGCTACTCCCCAATTAATTAAGGAAAAGCCACTTAAACATCCTAAGACTATGATTAATCCCACTATACTCTTAATGCGAAAATTGCTTTGAAAACGTTTGCGATTAATACTTTTTTCGAGAAATTCTTTGGCTAATACAGACACAAAAGCACTTTCAGGATCGCTCTCTAATAAATTTTCAGCTAAACTTAATTTGCGCCCAGTTAGCAAATATTTATCCGATCTATCTTTTTTCAGCCATCGTTGAGCATCCTCTTCCATTCCGGGTTTTTGTTTAATTGCCTCCCTATTTGACTCTACCCAAAAATTTAACTGAGACCAATTATTAATAATTGTATTATGAGCTAATTCTACTACCGTTACTGTTTGATTACTATTTTGATAATTTGTGAATTTTGTAATTAATATTAATCTGGCTTTTGCTATTTTTTTTAGTACCTTACTTACAATTGCTAATGATTGTTTAGGAGTAATTAAATTTGTCTTCAATACTTGTTTACAACTTGCTACTGTATCTTCATTAATTTGTACAAGTTTGAGAAATATCTGCTTTGCTACCTGACGCTCTCTAGCATTAAAGGAATGATAAATTGCATAACCTTGTTTTTCTAGACAACCTTTTACTCCACCTAAATTAATATATTGATTCAGAGTAAATTGATTGCCCCGGCTCTGTTGCCATAGTTCTGTTAGAGTATATTGTAAGAGTGGTAAGCTACCATAATTTTCTGTATCAATAATCATTTGTTCGACTAATTCTGGGTGTATTTCTATACCTACTTGTTTTGCCGGTTCGGCGATAGCTTGTTGCAATTCCAGTCTAGTCATCGGTGTTACTGTTACTAAATGGGATTGAATTTGCCTAGCTAACCCAGAATATTCTTGTTCAAAGCATTTACCTAAAAATTCTGCTCCCATAGTGATAATTAATAGCAGCCCACTAGCGTTAGAGTTACCAAGGTAACTTCTATCTATTGCTCCCATCAAACATTCAAAAAATTGCTGTCTTTCTATTTTGTCTGAACACAGGGTAAAAACTTCCTCAAACTGATCTATTACCATAACGATTCGAGATGCTTGAGTATTTTTCAGCACTTGTCTAAACCCACTAGCACCTTGATTAATTAATTCTTCAATTTCTAAAGGTGAATGAATTATGCGCTCAATGTTGGTCTTTTCTCTTCCTTCTTCTAGGTTTTCATTACCAGAATTTTTAGTTGTCGGCGGTGGTGTTAGAGATGATTTTATACGGGTTCGTTTTGTTTTATGTATAGGTGGTGGAGGCGGAGGGTAAATTGATAATTTGGGCGATCGCTCTCTTTCTTGTTGATGCTGCAAAGGAGTTGATGATAATTCTTTTACAGGTGTTAGTAAAGTCTGTAGTTGATAATCTACAAATGCTGCGGCTAAATTTTTTAAAGGATGTTCACTAGGTCTAATAATTAATATTGGCCAAGTATTACTGCCTGACAATCTTTGCCCTAGTTTTAATTGATATAATAATCCTGCTTTAACAATACTTGATTTACCAATTCCACTTGCTCCTACTACTGCTAAGAAATTCCGAGAGCGAACTTTTTCTAAAAGTAGATTGACTAAATTTTTTCTACCATAAAAATATTTGAAGTCTTTATCATTAAACTCAAATGCAGCTAATCCTTTATAAGGACAAACTCCGGCTGTTAGATCGGTATTTTCTGTATTTTCTTTTTCCCCAGTCAAGATAATTTCATTTCCAGAATTATGAAACACTGGGGGCTGAATTGAAAGATTTAGCTTTTGATTGAGATAGTCTATTAAACTATAATTTGTTACCCAACCATTGGGATTATTTTCTGGTTCTAAAGCTTCTAATAAATAATTTGTGAGAAAGCTATGTTCTGAATTTATTTGTATTGTAGTTGCTTCGGCTGGTTGAGAAACAAAAATAAAACATCTATCATTATCGGTTGATTCTATATTACCCAGAGCTGTTTGTAAGAAGTTAATTTTTTTTTCTTGATAGTAACAATCTAACCATACTATTTGTTGTTTAACCGGGGATTTTTGTAATAGTTGACTTAACCAATGTAGGGAAATGCCCCATTTTCCTTTTTCAGGGTTAGTATCACTGGTTGCTAAAAATCCTTCTTGTACTCCCCCTTCTTCATCTAATACACTATTTCCTACAAAAAATAATAAGGCAGTTTCAGGTATATTATTTTGGGGATTAAATAATTTAGAAATAGCTTCTTTTAAAGGATTTATGGAACTATTTTTCGTCTTTGCATGAGGATCTACTTGCCAATAACCTTCTATTTTAACTTCTGGAAAGCGCTGCACATGAAAATTTCCAGAAGTCTCTAATAATTGAGCTATCGCTTCTGCATCTGCTGCTGGTTTAATTAGGTCTTGGGGGTGGCCAGAGCCATCTCTGAGTAAAGGATAGTGATTAATGCCCACTACTAATGCTTCTCGGTTCATGCACGGTAGCCCATTTTAGTTAATAACTGGCCAATTTATTATAATACTAATTTTATCAAAAAAATAGGGGTTTGGTCTCCAAACCCTTCTAGGTTGCTCGCTCCTGAAACATAATTTTAGTCTAGTGCAGGATGATGGAAATAAGTTACCAGTGACAAAATACTCAAAGCCTTACCAATCAAAACTTCTGAATTCCCATCCAGGCTCCCCTCCTGGGAGGGGCGGGGGTGGGTTGAATTCTGAATTCTGACTTCCGCGTAGCGGTACTAGACACCCTACTAGCTAATGTTAAAGAAAAAGCCAGTTGATTTTCCCAAGTTATAGCCATAAGAAATCACATCTGCACAAAAAACTGTATACGATAACATCCTACAACCTATCAAATCTGGCATTCTGAATTTAGAATTCTGAATTCTGAATTCAGTCTTTAAATGTCAAATAATATCATGTCCGTTGGTATCGTTTGTGTAAAAGCCGGGAAAATATCCACCATATTTAAGGTTTTTTCTTCTCTTAAAGCTTCTTCCTTCTTCCTTATTCCTTCTTCCTTCTTCCTTACCTTCTCTATACAATACCAATGCTACCAGATATAATATAATTGCCTGAAACTTTTGTGAGTGTCAAAGTTTTTAGCCTATCATTCAGAATTCTAAATTCTAAATTCTGAATTCAGTGAAACGGTATAGCGATCGCCTCCTATTTCTTCCTTTGCAAAGTCTCTGAAGGCAACTCCCCAAACATGGCTTTGTAATCTTTAGTAAAATGACTTCGATGGTAGAACCAAAATTGACTAGCGAGGGTAGCTATAACACAACTTTCTGGATCGCTTGCTTTCAAGTGTTGTCTTACTGCATTGAGTCGTCGCACCTTGAGATATCGCATGGGACTCAAGCCAAATAAGTCCTGAAAACCATAAGATAACGCAGAACTGCTAGACTCTAAATTTTCAGCTAGCTGTTTTAAGGTGAGGGGTGTTTCTAAGCGCCCTAACATTGTTTTCTCTGCTTGAGTAATCAACTTTCCTCTTCGAGAAGGTTTGAGGAAAGATTTGGAATTGCACTTAATGGGAATCTGACTAATTAACAAAGGAACGAAATCATCAGCAATGAGTTTCTCAATATCAGGTTTTTGTAACCAATTTGGTTTGTGTACTGCTAACCAAAATAATTGTTTCAGGTAATCTTTAATTTCTTTCATCCCAGTTGGGAGCAAATTCACATGATTTTTACTCAAAAAATTATCGTCTAGATCGTGGCATTGTAGTTTGTCTGCATAAGTATCAAAAGTTTTGACAGGGATATGAATCTCTATTATCGCTCCACCTTGAGAAAGTAATAAGTCTGCTTCCATTTTATTGAAACCAAAAAGAGTCCTTTCAGTCTTGACGAGGTGACGGTAGGAGTAAATTTCTCCTTCCAAAGCTAGTGACTTAGCTGCATCTATCGTTAAATCTGCATATAGTCGAGGACTACTTATAGAAACCTGTGGCGCAAATAGGGATGTTGTCAAGATAATTCCTCTAACAGGAATTAAACATTAATTTCTCAGTTTATGTTACCCTTTGTATTAGTGGGTTACGCTCAAGCGAAGCCACCCTAATGTGGTGTCAATACATTTTAGGTGTGTCATACCACTACTAAAAGCGATCGCCATTCTCGACTATCTAATCCTGGCATCTCAAAAATTACAAGGTTGACAGTTTCAACAATGTATTGAATGAGTGTAAGTCCAGCAATTAAAATAGAAACACAAATCGTATTTATGAAGACCAAAAATCGTTTAGCTTTCAGTTTTCTCATAACGTGGGTTTGTACCTGCTTCCTAGCAGTAACTATTGGACTAACCTCCAATCCTACCCCTGCTAAAGCAGATGTTATCTACCATGCTTTCGATGAATGTTTTGCCAATGTCACAGCAAAACTGCCTGAAGTTGAAGCAGCAGGATATAACTATATTCAAATTTCCCCTCCGAATCAAACACCAGGACGGGAAGATGATGCCTGCACTTCAGATAAATACTGGTACTTCCAGTATCAGCCTTATGATTATGTTCTGGAAGGAAATCTAGGTTCGGAGCAAGATTTAAAGGATTTGATTGACGCTGCTCACGAACGGGGAATTAAAGTTATTGCTGATGTGGTATTTAATCACATGGCTAATTATCGTTTCTATAAAGACGTTGCACCTTTCCCTGAAGCATATCCACTTTATCCAAAAAAAGAATACTTCCGCGAGGCAAAATGTATCGCCGACTATAATAATCCCTACGAAGTTGAAAATAATTGGTTATGCAGTCCCAATGATCAGGAAGGATTGCCAGATTTGAGGACAGACTTACCTTATGTGCAACAGAAACAGCATGAGTATATGCAAAAACTGATGGATATGGGAATTGACGGTTTCCGCTTTGATGCTGTCAAACACATTTCTGTTGAAGATTTAGAGAAGATCGTCGAAGTTATCCCTGAAGATAAGTTTTATTATGGTGAAGCTATTGGGCGCAACTTTGACGAAAGCATGAAATATATTCCAGTGTTTCCCAAGGTAACAGATTTTCAACTGGTTAATACCTTGAAAGATGCTTTTAGTTATGGAGGAGACTTACGTTCTTTAGTTAATCCAGCAGATAGTCAGCGTGCATTACCTGGTGATGATGCTGTCACGTTTGCTCGCAACCATGATACTTGGGCACCAAGACAGTTTGATAATTGGAAATTTGACAAGGACGATTTAGTTTTAGCAACAGCTTACGTTTTAGGGAGA
Source organism: Dapis purpurea BLCC-M126 (assembly GCF_050015975.1). NCBI lineage: Bacteria > Bacillati > Cyanobacteriota > Cyanophyceae > Oscillatoriales > Microcoleaceae > Dapis > Dapis purpurea. The sequence continues at coordinate 31,510 of NZ_JBNHER010000214.1, forward strand.
AAAGAAGGAACCCCCTTGATTTTAACTTTTGATGCTTTTGAACCTACAATTGTTGCTGGAACAAAATTCCACGAAGAAATGATAGCAGAGCCTCAATACTATCGTAATGGTAACGAAATTGCTGACAGTGCAGATAGTCCTAATTTGCTATTTATCGAACGTGGAGACAAAGGTTTAGCCATTATTAATAAATCTGGCGAAACATTTGATGTTACAGCAGCCAAAATGCCAGGTTTAGCAGTAGGTTGTTACGACGAACTTCAGTACGACTTTGAAATGTGTGTAGACTACGGTGGTGATGGTCAAAAGTACATTAACAAATGGGGTTCTCCCAATCGTGGTGGGATTGAAATCGGTCCTCGGACTGCATTGTTCTTTGTCAAAAATGATGTTTAAGTAGTCTCTTTGATGACTAGATTAATCTTGGTGAAGATAGCTATCTCCCCTTCGGAGGAGCTATGCAATCGGATAAGCACGTTATAATAAAGTTTTTGTTTGTAGTTTTGCTCTATCCCCTTAAATATTTATGTCCGAGCCAGAGCAAAACTACAACCCTAATTATAAGTGTTCTAGCCAAAATGATATATAGCGATGAGCCGAGAATTAATCCCACAGTCAGACTGGCATTTGCCTCTTGCATTCTGGGGAAGAGCTGCGCTAATAAATCTGGGGCAATTCCGGCGAGGAAGCTAACAACCCTCATAAATTTCACTTCTACTAGCCAATATTCATTGTGCAAAAGCTTGTTATGGCTTGCTTGCGGTAATTCTCATACAGGAGAGCTAAAGCAGCTCAAGCAATTTTTGCTTGATCGTTATCATCCCCGCTCTGAAACAGACGGGGGTTCCAATATCACTTTCGCGTAAATATGTGAAGTATTTAGTCTTAACTTAAAATCATGCTGTTGCCATTTCCTCTTCTAAATCCTCTTCTTCCATATCCACATCCGCATCTGCTTCTACTTGACGCAAATGAATATGTTTACGTCCCAAGGAAATTTCAAACTCATCTCCAGGCTGTAAATCCATTTGTTTAGTATAAGCTGCACCAATTAATAAATTACCATTGGATTGTACACTAATCTTATAACTAGCAGAACGTCCGCCACGTCCATTACCATTTTGTTTTCCATCTAACTCAATACCCTCAGCATCAATCAAGGCATTCAAAAACTTCATCATGTTGACTCGTTCAACACCACTTTTAGTAACAGTGTAGTAGCCACATTCTCTAGCTTTATCTTCTTTACTTTTATTACCTAAGTTTTTGACTTTTTCCAGTAATTCTTCCCCTTGTAAGGGTTCAGGATTTTTCTTTTTACCCATGTTTTCAGTCCTATAACACTTTACTACAGTTATCAACTTTTGTCTTAGCTTTTTTTAGTTCCAAGAAACAATAGCTTGATATTTGCTTGTAAAACTATATTACACTAATTATGTAAAAAATTCACATATTTGATTAAATTTTTTAGACAATAATCTAAGAATAGGAATTTATTACACTCAACAATCATCTATATAGTATGTAACATCAGCATTGAACTATCAACTATTAACTATTAACGAGTTTAGTTGAATGGCCATTTGATATAGTTACAGCTATAAATTACTCTCGCACCTTTTAATTAAGAACAATACAATGAAGTTAACTACTCGTGGACATTATAGTGTTAAAGCACTTTTAGATTTAAGCTTACAACACAGTAATACTCCAGTATCTGTCAAAGAAATAGCAGTACGTCAAGACTTACCTGTAGCCTATCTTGAAAAGTTATTAATAGATATGCGTCGTGCAGGTTTAGTTGTATCATTTCGTGGGGCTCAAGGTGGATATCAACTAGCTAAATTACCAGCTCAAATATCTCTAGGAGAAATACTAGAATCTGTTGGTGAAACAATCGAACCTTTGCCTCGATACGCTCCTGATACTAACCAAGCAGAAGACTGGGTTACTTATTCTATCTGGCATCGACTGCATAAAAAACTTTCTGAAGCTCTTTACAATATTTCTTTAGAAGACTTATACTACGATGTCCGTAGTTGGCAAGCTGTAGTAGGAGAAGAAACAAGTTTTGTTGTTTAGTTTCTGATAGCTTGACTGTAAAGTTGTGAAAGTTAATCAGCATTTAGATCATTGACAATGATTATTCACTAAAACAAATTTATAATTATTTAATTTCTGTGACTTATAACTATAGCTTCATTGTTGTTTTTATAGCTGCTTGCCTAGATTATTTGATTGGCGATCCTTGGAATTGGCCACATCCTGTAAAAGTCATGGGATGGATAATTACTCATTACACTCAAATGATTTTTCAACTCAGTAAACACCATAGAGAGAACCTCCCTGCACTTATACTGAGATTGGTAGGTATTTTATTGGCAGTTGCTCTTGTTTTCGGTAGTGGAATTATCAGTTGGTTAATTGTTCAAGCTTTACGAATAATTTTTGTCCAATTTCCTTTATTAACAGTAATATTAGAGAGCATTCTATTAGCTAGCTGTTTTGCTGGTAAAAGTTTAAATACTGCAGCCAAAGACGTACTTAAACCTGTCATAAGTGGTAATTTAATTCAAGCACGTCAAACATTAAGTTTATATGTAGGTAGAGATACAGAAAACTTATCAATTTCAGAAATATTTCGTGCAGTTTTGGAAACAGTCACAGAAAATGCTACAGATGGAGTAATAGCACCATTATTTTATGCTTTAGTAGGAGCAATAATACCTAATGTAGGCAGTATCCCTTTGGCCTTTGCTTACAAAGCTGCCAGTACATTAGACTCAATGGTAGGCTATAAAGAAGCACCCTATACCGATCTAGGATGGTTTAGTGCCAAACTAGAAGACGTTTTAACCTGGCTACCTTGTAGGTTAAATGTGCTGACTATAGCATTTCTCTCTGGCAAACCTCTATATGTTTGGAGAATATGTCAAAGGGATGCAGTGAAAGACCCAAGTCCTAATGCTGGTTGGAGTGAGTGTGCTTATGCTGCAACATTAGGGGTGCAAATGGGTGGTGCAAATTCTTACAAGGGGGTGGTTAAAAATAAACCACTATTGGGAGACGCCATTTATCCAATTACACCAGAAACGATCGATCGAGCATTACGCTTAACTCGGTACTGCTTTTTAATATGGCTGGGATTATCAGTTATCAGTTATCAGTTCAGAGATTACTTTTAACTTTTGAATTTTGAGCAGTACACATTTCAGTTATCAGCAGGACTTACTCATTGGGAACAAGTGTTGGGCATTTAAGATTGCTTCCTTATTACTCGCAATGACAGAAACACCTTATTTTGCTTAAGTCCTAATCAGTTCAGAGATAACTTTTAAATTTTGAATTTTGAATTTTGACTTGTATTTGTGGTAGGTGAATAAATGAGCAATACAGTAGAAATTTTATCAGCAGAGGAGTTACGACGTACTATTACTCGTCTAGCTTCCCAAGTAATTGAAAAGTCAGGAGATTTATCTCAACTGGTATTATTAGGTATTCATACCAGAGGAGTTCCACTGGCAAAAATTTTGGCAAATCAAATTGAATTACTAGAACAAGTTAAGGTACCTGTGGGAGCATTGGATATTACTTTTTATCGCGATGACTTGTATCAAGTGGGAATGCGAACACCAGCTAAAACAGAAATTCCTGTGGATATTACTGGTAAGATTGTGGTTTTAGTTGATGATGTTATTTATAAAGGTCGAACAGTAAGAGCTGCTTTGAATGCAGTTGTGGAGTATGGCCGCCCAGAAGTAATTAGATTAGTTGTTTTGGTAGATAGGGGTCATCGAGAGTTGCCTATTCATCCAGATTTTACAGGTAAAAAGTTACCTACTGCTAAGGAAGAGCAGGTAAAGGTTTATGTGCAAGATATTGATGGCAGGGATGGGGTAGAGTTATTTAGGTAGATAGCAACTTTTCAAAGATATAGCTTTAAGCTATCAGTATTCAGTCAAGTCAAAACTATTAATTGTAAAGAATTTTAATTTTATTAATTTTCTAACACTTTTTTGTAATCCTATATCTAATTTCGGGGGGTTGCACATTACAGTGCTTTTCAGTTGAGTAGACCACAAAAATGTTGTAGGAGTAAGAAGTAAGGAGTAATGAGTCAGTATGATTGTGGTTTATTCATATGAAAACCGCTGTAAAGAATGATAATAGATTTTAAACTCTACATTTTATTGAAGAAAAAGTTATCCAAAAATATCTACTTTTGGATTTAATTATTCCTGATTGTGCAACGCCGGGGCATGGGTGGGTTGTCTCCTGATATCAAATCCGGTTAATTCGGTATAAAAAAAATTTTCATCTTCATCCAAGAGCGAATGTTTCTAAATTCTCTTCCCTCCTGACTCCTGACTCCTGACTCCTAGATTAACTATTTAATTATACCAATGCTACCGGATTTGATATGACTCCTACCCTTACCCATAAGACTTATAAATAGGATTATTTGAGCTTAAACTATTGCTGTGTAAGCTTTTGATACTATTTTTAAATTACTTTTTGTTAAAGTATGATTAGATAAATTTCCAACTTTATGCAATAAACGCATTTTTAAAATACATAAAAATCATAACAATAAATAATTTGTAATATAAACTACAAAATATTTATTTACCTTCCTCTAAATTGGTCAACAACAAATTAAAAGAAAATTAGTTAAACAAATAATATGCTCAGAAAAGATACAATCTCTTAAAAAAGTTTTTTATCTTAGTAAGGATTTTAAAAAAATAAGTAATCAACTAAAAACTAGACCTAAAATTAGTTTTTGACATGGAAATAAAAGTCTGTAAATAAGGAAAAATAGATGACTGGCACTATAGAACGCCAAACAAAACTAAATAAATTTGAGAAAATTAAAGCTGAAAAAGATGGTCTAGCAGTAAAAACAGAAATAGAATATTTTGCCAAAATAGGTTGGGAAGCAATAGACGAAACAGACCGCAACCACAGACTCAAATGGTTAGGTATATTCTTTCGACCTGTAACTCCAGGCAAATTTATGTTAAGGATGCGTATGCCTAATGGAATTATCACCAGTCAACAAATGCGAGTTTTGGCAGAAATAGTCCAACGCTACGGCGATGATGGTAACGCCGACATTACCACTAGACAAAATTTACAATTACGAGGAATTAGAATTGAGGATATTCCAGACATCTTCAATAAATTTGAAGGAGTTGGTTTAACCAGTATTCAATCTGGGATGGATAACGTGCGAAATATCACAGGTTCTCCTGTTGCTGGCATTGATGCTGATGAACTCTACGACACCCGTGAGTTAGTACAGCAAGTCCAAGACATGATTACTGGTAATAGTAAAGGCAACCCTGGATTTACTAATCTACCACGAAAATTCAATATAGCGATCGCTGGATGTCGTGATAATTCAGTTCATGCGGAAATTAATGACATTGCCTTTATTCCAGCCTACAAAAACGATAAATTTGGTTTTAATGTTATTGTAGGTGGCTTTTTCTCTGCCAAACGGTGTGAACCTGCTATACCTCTAAATGCTTGGGTAGAACCTAATCAAGTCGTAGCCCTTTGTCGAGCTATCTTAGAAGTATATCGCGATCGCGGACTCCGGGAAAATCGCCAAAAATCAAGGTTAATGTGGCTCATTGACGAGTGGGGACTTGCAAAATTCCGCTCAGAAGTTGAGCAACAAATGGGGAAAACTTTAGAAACAGAAGCCCTCAAAGACGAAATTATTTGGGAAAAGCGCCACCACATTGGCGTTTATAAACAAAAGCAACCAGGGTTAAACTACGTTGGGTTAAATGTTCCTGTTGGTAGATTTTATGCTGCTGATATGTTTGACATAGCTCGTTTAGCAGAAGTTTATGGCAATGGAGAAATCCGTTTGACTGTTGAACAAAATGCTATCATTCCTAATATTCCTGACTCTCGACTAGAAGCATTTCTAGCCGAACCCCTCCTGGAAAAATTTTCTATCAATCCTCAACCATTGACTAAGACCTTAGTTTCCTGTACAGGAGCGCAATTTTGCAACTTTGCCTTGATTGAAACTAAAAATCGCGCCTTGGCAATAGCCAAAGAACTAGAAACTGAACTATCAATACCAAAACCAGTACGCATTCATTGGACTGGTTGCCCCAACTCTTGCGGACAACCCCAGGTTGCAGAAATTGGTTTGATGGGTACTAAAGCTCGCAAGGATGGGAAAATGGTTGAGGGTGTTGATTTGTACATGGGTGGTAAAGTTGGTAAGAATGCTCAACTTGGCAGTCGTGTTCAAAAAGGTATTCCTTGTGAAGACCTGAAACCTATTTTGCGGAATTTGTTAATTGAAAATTTTGCTGCTCAACCAAAGTAAGTCTTTGTTCAAAGTTCTTGAACGAGTCAATATGATAATTTAATCAGGACTGGAGAAGCATTTGCAGTAAGGAAAACAGTAAAGAGGGAAATTTAGCTGTACTACAGTCTGCATTCGTTGCTATTTCTGTAAAAACTTGATTATTTACTTTAAGCAATATTTCTCAAATTAATCAACTAGATCAACAATTATAGCACTTAATATTATGTCTGGTTGAATAGTTATAATTAGAAACTCTCGTAGTATTGCTCTAACCAGCTATATAGATATTTCGGTAGTGGTGTACAAGTAGTGATATCCTCAAAAAAATCAATTAATCAAGAGAATACGATTTAGTTAAAACTAAGAATTTAAGTTACTTTGTGTTCCCTACCTCTACTCTAAATAACTATATCTAGAGAACTACCTATATTTCTAGGGCTAGAGCAATACTACAAACAAAAACTTTTTTATCACTTATTATCTGGAAATCATATCTAGACACCCTAACCTGTGAAACTGGTCTTATTACATTAGACCTCTCCGGAAAAGAGAGAGTAGGGAGTAGGCAGAAATCATTAATTATTTATGCACGATAATTGATTTGATTTTTAATTATCGGAGATGTCTACTTATTATTAACTAATCGTACAGATACTTTCGTTGAGAAATTTGGTCTCTGCAAAAGTCCTGAATTAATTAAAAATTTAGCTCTCACAGAAAAAATTCACTAATCTTAGACAAAACTGTAATTTTATCACAAGGAGAATATTAACAATGTCTACTACAATCAATCCCTCAGATACTACTTCTGAAACGGCAAAGTCTTTAGGTTTGAAAATCATATCTATTATTGGGTTAACATTATTTACTGGCTTTTATTTTAACAGTTGGCAGCGTTCTTTAGCAGAATACGCTCAACAGCAACAACCTGAAACTACTATTGCTACATCCGCATCAGAATCTACTGTGACCTCATCAACTACTACAGAAACTTCTGAAGTTGATACTAATGGGTCAATATCAACAATGAATACAGTATCACAAGGAACTGCTCCGGTAGTAACTGAGGAAACTATGACAGTTCCAGAAACTCAGACAATACAAACTCAGACAATACCAAAAATCACTGATTCAGATACCCTTGACAAATTAACTTCGGTACTATATAACCAAATAGACACAAGTTGGAAACAATATCCCACTTTTTCAGAAAATTTAGTCTATCGAGTGACAATGAATTCTGCCGGAAATATTGCTGAATATCAGCATATTAATCAAGCAGCTTCTAAATATATTGCAGAAACTCCTTTACCAAAATTGACTAATTTTAGCACTACTGACGTACAAGATGCTAGCAAACCAACTGCAGAATTTTTAGTGGTACTTACTCCTGCTGGTGTACTCCAAGTTAACCAATGGGTGCTTGAATAAGAAGTCGGGGAGTATTAAGAGATGGGGAGATGGGGTATGTTAGAATATTTTTTCATCTTTATTCCTGTATAGCCTATATCCCATGGATGACTCCACTTCTCAAAAATCAATATCGCTGGCATTAATACTAAATGAGTTCTATACAAATTGAAACCTGTGCAGTAGGATGCGTTAGACGGCTAAAATTTAAGTAAGCTGGAAAAGTATTTAGGGATCTGTCGTAACGCACCTTTTAGATGTGTTATTCCAGTAGTTGCTAAAGCACCAGAAAAATATTTGGAGGCTAAAGCCTAAGTACAAACAAATCTCAATAATCAAAAGCAATATTCCTCCTATTTTTGATAAATGCTCTTTACCAATGGATAATTGATAATCAATCAATTCGGTTTAAAGGCTTCTATTTCAACAGAAAAAGCGGTCGTTTAGCTGGGGCACAACTTTCCTATCGGAATGCTGGCGCAAACGCACTTCGGCTGTTGCCGACATTTTTTGGGAGCATTCCGTCAGGAAAAAGTAGAGCTTTCCCTAGGATGGGATGGTGAAGTTTCCTCACGATATCGAATCGATCATAGAGAATAACAGGTGATTTCTTGATCAATTCCGTTACGGTTTTAACCAGAGGTAATTATTCATTATCAATTAATGAACCTATACGAGTATTAACCTCGTGATTTTTATAATCTAGTATAATTTACACAAAATATGTTAACAGAACTCTGGTCTTTTCGCGGTCGTTACCGTATCCTCCATTTAACCTGGTTTGCCTTTTTTCTCTCCTTTGTTGTTTGGTTTAACCTAGCACCATTGGCAACATCATTAAAAGCAGATTTAGGTTTAGAAACGTCTCAAATTAGAACTCTTGCTATCTGTAACGTTGCACTCACAGTACCTGCCCGAATTATCATTGGGATGTTACTAGATAAATACGGACCAAGAATCACCTATTCACTCTTACTGATGTATGCAGCTATTCCCTGTATTGGGTTTGCTCTAGCCCAAAATTTTAGCCAGTTGGTGATTAGCCGTTTAGCATTAAGTATTGTCGGTGCTGGTTTCGTGATTGGTATCCGCATGGTGGCTGAATGGTTCCCACCTAAAGAAATAGGTTTAGCAGAAGGTATTTATGGTGGTTGGGGTAACTTTGGCTCTGCTGGTGCTGCCTTCACACTCCCAACTATAGCTGCTTGGTTAACTTTTGGTTCTGGTGATATTTTAAATTGGCGGTTATCGATCGCTCTTACAGGTATTATTGCTGCAGTTTATGGTGCGTTTTATTTCTTCAACGTTCAAGATACACCCCCAGGTAAGGTTTATCAAAAACCCAAACGTGCTAGAGGTTTAGAAGTTACTACCCAAAAAGATTTCCTTTTCCTCATTTTGATGAATATTCCTTTAACGGGAGTTCTCTGTTTGTTAGCTTGGCGGTTAAGTAAAGTTGGTTTCTTATCCCAAGGTCAACTTTATATTGTCTGGTTATTACTATTAGGTTTGTATGCTTTCCAAACTTATAACTGTTGGGCAACTAATAAAGAGTTAATTGCTGGAGAAAAACATTATCCTCCTGTTGATCGCTATAAATTCTCCCAGGTAGCAATTTTAGAGTTAACTTATGTTGTGAATTTTGGTTCTGAGTTAGCAGTAGTTTCGATGCTCCCTGCTTTCTTTGAAAATACTTTTGGTCTGAGTAAGGCAATGGCAGGGATGATTGCAGCTAGTTATGCTTTTATGAATTTGGCATCTCGTCCTGGTGGTGGTTTAATCTCTGATAAGCTAGGTAGTCGTAAGTTAACAATGACAATATTGACAGCAGGGATGGGCATTGGTTATTTGATAATGGGTAATGTGAATCAAAGTTGGTGGTTACCTGCTGCTGTATTGCTCACAATGTGTTGTTCTTTCTTTGTTCAAGCTGCTGAAGGTTCTACTTTTGCGATAGTTCCCCTAGTGAAACGGCGAGTGACTGGTCAAATTGCTGGTAATGTTGGTGCTTATGGTAACGTAGGTGCAGTGGTTTATCTCACTTTATTTAGTTTATTGCCCGAAGGTGCTATTGGTAATAAGATTTTCTTTGAGGTTCTCGGAGTCATGGGAATGATTGTAGCATTTCTCTGTGCTTTCTTCTTAAAAGAGCCAGAGGGTTCATTTGCCGAACACCATGAAGGGGAAGAATATCTGCCAAGGAAATCTATGCCTGTGTTGGCTGAGGAATAAGGTTTTTTGGTTGCTATCAACGAGGGTTACTGAATGACCGTAAGATTTTTCTAATAATCTATAATATCATCTTCGGTTGAATACTTATAAATCATGATTGAAGGAGTCAGGAGTCAGTAGTTAGGAGGGAAAGAGTAAATTTAGAATGAATAAGATTTATGATAACTAATTATCCGAACATGATATAAGTCAGTAGCCAAGAAACCGCGCCCTTAAGGGCGCGGTTTTCATAATATATAGAAGTTGACATCCTCCCCGCCGTAAAACGGACAGGGGATTCCTACCGAATAGAAGCTCCTCGGTAGGATGAAACAGAGGGAAGACTTGAGCAGTATAGAAATAGAAATAAAAACTTTTTTTGATCGCTAATTCAACAAACTTGATATAGTACCTAAACCTCAAATTATTAAGTGTTAAACTTTGTGGTGTTCATCCAAGATACTCAGCGCGTTTTGCAGAGCTTCAATCCTTGTTGCTACTAAGTTTTGGGGAGCTAAAATATTCCAGATATTTAAGTTTTTGAGTCTGGCCTTTACCTCACCAGAGGACCCAACAAAGAAAACTTCACGATATTTTCGACGTGCTTCTTTGACCATATTCTCAAGAGCTAAAGACATAGTAATCCCAAGATAAGAAACATCGCTGAGGTCAAGAATGAGAACATCATACTTTTCTACCATCCCCATCTGTCCAGAGATAGCCTTGGCAGCCCCAAAACTCATCGGTCCACCAAGATGTAGCAAAAGAAGGCGACCTCTAGCTTTTTGAAGGAGTTGTTTTTCTTCATGGCTTAAGGGAGCCTCATCATGGGGTTCAACTATAGCCTTAACCTTCTCAAGTTGAAAGTCACTAAGGCGTTTGACCGTCAAGAGGTTGGCGATAAATACACCAATGGCGACCGCAGTAATCAGATCGACAAAGACAGTTAGGAACAGTACACAGTACATAATGCCAGCAGCTTTGAGTGATAACTTATGCGCTCGTTTGAGGAATTCCCAGTCGATAATATCAATTCCGACTTTGAGTAATATTCCTGCCAGGATGGTTTGGGGTATAACTTCGGTCAGTTTTCCAGCCCACAACAGGATAAATAGTAAAATAACTGAATGAGTAATGCCAGATAGAGGTGTTCTTCCACCAGCATGAACATTGATTACAGTCCGCATAGTTGCTCCCGCTCCTGGTAGTCCACCAAAGAGTCCAGACACTACATTTCCGATGCCCTGACCAATTAATTCGCGATCAGAGTCGTGATTAGTGTGAGTAATGTTGTCAGCAACCAAAGAGGTAAGCAGGGAGTCGATAGCTCCCAGAGTTCCTAGCATCAAAGCATTCACGAGTATAGTGTTCAGTTGCTCGAAAGTAAATATTGGCAAGTGTGGTTTTGGCAAACCAGTAGGAATTTCTCCAATAAGTATCAAATTACTATCTCGCAGCAAGAATACTGAAATTAAAGTTCCTATTACTAATGCTAGGAGTGGGGACGGGATGAATGCAGTTACTCTGCGCGGTGTCAGGAAAAGAATTATCAGTGTGAGAATTCCTAGCCCAGTTGCAACCGGATCGAGATTGGTGAAGAAGTATGGGATTTTGCTAACTGATTCAACTACATTAGCAGAGCCAGGATGACCGAGAAATGGACCGACTTGAATGAAGATAATTATTACGCCGACTCCTGACATAAATCCTGAGATTACGGCGTAGGGTATCAGAACGATATATTTTCCCAGTTGTAGGATTCCAAAGAGTATCTGGAATAGTCCGCCAAGCATAACAACAGTAAATGCCATCTCCAGACCTAAATCTGGGTTCTTAGCGATTAAAGTGCTAAACACCGTTGCCATAATAACGGTCATGGGACCAGTTGGACCAGTAATTTGCGAGGGTGTGCCTCCACACAGAGCGGCAAAAAAACCAACGAATATGGCACCGTAAAGACCAGTTATTGCACCAGCACCGGAGGATACCCCGAAGGCTAAAGCTAAAGGCAGTGCAACAATTGCAGCAGTTATACCGCCCAATAAATCGCCTCGCAGGTTATTGAAATGTAACCTATTAACAAGTTGCATGAGTGCTTTGATCTATTGTTATAGTTTGTTAATCTGATTTTCTCATGGAACGTGAACCATTACTCAGATTTATATTAATTTGATCGAATAATGTTCTCAATAATATAGACGAGGAAAAGTGATACCGTTTTACGGCAGTTAAAAGTTAGTAGAGGTGATTTCCTACAGAATTTTCCGCAAACGAGAATCGCCTGTATAAAAGTCATGCATTAAGATTTTATAGACTCGAAACTTTGACGCGCTCAGTAATTTCAGGAAATTATTTCACAGATACAGTTAGAAACTATTTGTGACATCTTTAAAGTGAATTGGTATGAGTTTATTTGGGTAAATCCTCTTCTTTTCAAGGAGAGGTAATTCTAAATTCTTAATTCTCAATTCTCAATTCTTGAAACTCGCCGATGATGAAACCTTTATGATAGTTGGTATATAGAAATTATCGTACTGGTGAGGTACAAAAATCTAAGTTTTAGGGAACACTAGAACTTAGATATAGGATCAGTACAGAAAAGTACAAGTGTACCTCAAGCTTACGGAGAAACCGTTCTACTAAACTTACCCAAAATATATTTTGAGCTTTGGAGTTAGCTTCCTGTTTTGCTGACGCAATGCTGCGCAAATACAGAATAAAACTGACCGCAGTCTGTAACTTATCTTCAACAGTATGCTTAAAAGAGGGCTAGCACTACACAAATAAGTTGGGAAATTTATAAATGCTCTCTCCTCAGTCACGGATGGCTTCTGACTTCACGTAGCGCTATACATATTTTTGTAAACAGTTGGCAAATATCTACTCCAATTTAAGTTTTTTTTCTTGTTTTGTACCAATTTCATCAACTTAGGCTACACTACTGATCTTAATACTAAAATGTGAAATAATTTCCTAAAATTACTGAGCGCGTCAAATTTTTGAGCCTATAAAATCTTACTTTTAACTTTTGACTGTCAGATGTGCGTCTTACATTCTGTTCGCGAAGCCTTTCCGCAGGAAATGAAAACCTCACCAATTAGCACTCGATGCATGACTTCGGTGAAACGGTATTAAACCTTATTCATTCTTACTTCTTCCTTCTCTTGTACTTTCACTATACTTAAGTAAATTAGTATTTATTAAAAGCAACACAGGTTAATTCCTCCGAAATTAGTGCTTAAAGCAACATTGAGAATCTCCATAGATTTAACTAACCACCAAACCTTACCAGAAGTAGATCCTTGATAATGGTTAAAGAGAATAGAAAACCTTTGTTCTAAATAAGGTTTAGCTTGGCGACAAAAGAGTACAATTTTCAATAATATACCAATAACTCTTATAGTACCCAAATTATTAATTAAGTCATAAAAAACAAAATGTTTAGGTTGTTGCAGGCTATCGATAACCATAAAATTTAATAACTTTTTACAAGTACCTAAAATTAGAAAATCATTAGGTTTATTACTATTATTATGAGAGAAGGTACTTTGCAATTTATGATATAGTTTGTGATTAAATTTACCTTTGCCATAATCATAGTCAATTGTATCAGTTAAGTATTCATATAAACCATCTTTAAAACTCCGATAAGAATAAGTTAAGTCACAATAACAACGAAACTTTTCAGCTTGGTTTCGCAATGTTTGACCACCATCAACTTTTCCAGTAAAATAGTTAATGGCATCATTTAATTCTTCGTTTTTTATTAGAGTAGGATTTTCGACAGAATTGCTTTTTCTGGGCAACCTCTGATAAGTAATATATTTAGATAGATCTACTTCATATTTTTCTTGCTGCTTTTGTCTCATTTTTATAATTTCTTCTCGCTCTTGATCAGTGGTATTCTCATTAATAAAGCTGTTTTCATATAGATATGGATATCGATTAATTAATTTTCCTAGGGTCTTATCTTCAATTTTTGTATTTTCTTCAACTTCTCTGATAAACATCCGAGCCAAACGTTGTAAGGCAAGATATTTTTCAGTTTCAGTAAAACTGCTAGTCAAACTGCGTATACGTTTAGAAGTCCAACAACTAGCCAGCCGATGTGGTTTTACCTCGAAAAGATTTACTAAGTCTGGAATTGATTTTTGCAGTTGTGGGGTTTGTAACCAACGATTAATTAATATGTAGCAACTTCTGTTGAGAATATTATGAAAATCTTCTTCATCAGGCTCGGCATCAATAATTGTTTCCATTGCCTGCCAAATTTCCGGGATAAAGTATCCAGAAGCATCAATAAATAGAGTCTTAAATTTATCAATTGAACCTTCAGGCTCTTTCTGGCAGGCTAAATGTTGTAAGTGCTGATAAAGTAGCTGTTCTTCTTTGGTAGATTTACGATTATTTTTAGTTGATAAATAGTTTGACATTTGTATAATACTCCCTGAAATCAATTGTAAACTAATTTCAAGATGTCTTAAAAAAACTTAACTTTTGTGCAAATAAATTATTATATTTACTGGAATCAATCTAATAATAAATATTAAATTGTGATTGAAAAGATATTAATAAGAGTAGTTAAACCAAAATCTTTGAGATGATTATAGTAAATTTAACTACTCCGATCTGAAATATTATTGATATTTGTATTTACAACCAAATATTCATAATGAATAGATATCCAAGACGGAAAACAGAAGAATTTTTTCAAATCTAGGTTACACCCTTTATAGTTAGATTATAGTCTGGGATAACTTACCTTTATATGAAGATTCGGTAAAGAATTTGAGAGTAGCGGAGATTTTTGGTACGATAAATATACTGAGATACTCTCAACACAAAAGTCTAGATTTAAGTGTTAATACGGATAATTTGTAATTAAATAATCACTAATAACCTATTTTTCAGTATAAATATATGCTGGCTCTAATATTAATGAGGTATAGTATTTTTTTTGATCTTCCTATTCCCTAAAATTAAAAAAGCTAATACATCAGAATAGAGATCAATGCTATCAGCAATTTGTCGTAAAATTGAACACAAATTATAATTTGTGAGTAACATTAACTTCAGCAATTACTCAGTCAACTAATATATGAAGTTTGATATTGAAATGGAAGAACTTGATTATTTTTGATCAAAGTTATTCAGCTTTCCTCTCCTGGTTAATAACAGAAATAAATATTATATATAGTTTTTTTTAATGAGGACAAATAAGTGGAAGATGGAATAAGAAAAGCTAATTATAAATCCGTTTATATAGAACGAGTAGAATAAGTTCGGGCATTACTAAATCTTTTTTGCAGAGCATTTGAGCATCGAAAAATTCACTCAGAGATTACTTTTAACTTTTCTATGAGTGACTTGAAACCTGAGCGTAGCGCTATAGTAAACAAATTTTATTTCAATTATTTTATATAATACCTACCCCGCATTTCTCTCTTTGAAAAGGTCAAATTGATAGTACTTTACATTTTGTAATATTATAGGTAATTTATAATCGGCTAATTGTTTAATTTATAGTATTTGGATAAATATTTGCTACAAATGTGTATTTTTCAGTCTTTATCAACACATTTTTGTAATATTATTTAATCAAATTAGCACTATATATGTAGACATTTTATTGTTAATGTAGCAAAATCTTGATTAATGTAGCAAAATAATAATCACAGAAATTATACCAAGGGAGGATAAAATGACAAATGTTTTGGTCGTTGAAGATAATCTACTTAACTGGAAAGTATTTGAAAAAGTTTTGACAAAATTAGGTGGTTTTGCTGCTCAACTCACTGAAGACGTAGAAACAATCATAGAAATTGTAAAAGCTAATCAAGCAGACATTATTCTGATGGATATTTGTCTAGAAAATAGTTATTATAATGGCAAACCAATCAATGGAATTGAAATTACTAAATTGTTAAAAGCAAATCCCAGTACAGCCAAAGTGCCTATTATGTTGGTCACCGCAATTGGCACTGCACAAGATAGTAAACATTATATGGAACTTAGTGGAGCAGATGGTTTTATGGGTAAGCCAATCGTGGATCATCAAGTGTTTATCTCGGAAATAAAATCACTGATTTTTGCGAAGGACTAATTTTAGTTTTTTCACACTATCAAAATCATAGATGTTCAATCCTCAAATCTTAAAAAAGTATTAAAAAAACTGTCCCTAAGAAATAATAACAGGGATTCCTATTTTACAACTCAAATTTTGAGTATTGATAGGAAATTTTTCCTGAAAAATAAAACGGCAACTATAATTTACTTGTCAAAACCACATATCAGAACTATGATATGACTAAATTTGACCAAATAGATTATCTTTCAAAAGCGATCGCTATGCTAGAAACCGAAGCAATTCTATGGCCGAGTTTAGTCACAGTTGCCAGTTTATTAATGTATTTTGTGGTAACTATCAATGTTGGTAGAGCTAGAGCTAAATACAAAATTATGCCTCCTCAAATGATTGGAGACCAAAATTTTGAGCGGGTAGTAAGAGTACAACAAAATACTTTAGAACAACTAATTTTATTTTTACCTTCTTTGTGGCTTTTTTCTCTATTTGTTAGCCCACTTTGGGGTGCTTCTATCGGTGCGACTTGGGTATTGGGGCGCATCTTATTTGCTTGGGGTTATTATCAGGCGGCGGAGAAACGAACTCTAGGGTTTGGTATTAGTTCTTTAACTACTATAACTTTACTTATAGGTGCTTTGGTAGGAATAATATTACCTCTGTGGAAAACTATTTCATAGCTATAATAAATTTAGATCGAGGTCAAATCAATTCAAAATTCAAAATTATTAATTACCTCATTATAACCTCTGACTTCGTTCAGAGGCTTTAAATAAGGAAAATATTTTGGATTTTTTTGTTCTGAAGAACGAGGCTTTAATCCTTAATTGAACAATTATTGAAATTAAAGAACGAATCAAAATTTTTGAACTTTGAATTGAGCAGTTTTGAATTCAAAAAATGATCAGTTAAAATAGCTTCTATCTAATTTTTATTTATGTTCAAAATGAGGCAAAAATGATGTCAGAAAAACCTGTATTTAAGATTAACCAAAAACTTTTTAACCAATTGAATGATTGGCAAGAAAAAATGGATGCAAAAGAAAAAACTCCAGCAGAAGCAGAAATAGAGGCAAATAATCAAGATAAAAGACTGAGTGATTCTGAGGAGGAAAAAGATTAAAATAGCTTAAACAATTGGGAGATAAAGATTGTTTCCGTAGGGATTTAGCTACTAAACCCTTACATATTCTAGATAGCAGGTGGATCGGAGGAGTTTGATTAATTGATAATTAATAATGAATAATTACCTCTGGTTAAAACCGAGAGGATTCAATATAAGGAAATCACCTGTTCTTTTCTCTTCAAATAGAAGGCAATAAAGCCAAATTGATTAATTATCAATTATCTATTCGTAAATATCTTAATAGTTCCGTAGAATATTTTTAGTATCACTATCCTTTTACAATCTGATATTCTTTTTCTGAATATTCATACCCTAAAAAAGCTACAAACAAATATTTTTAACCAGTAATTAAGTCGGTGGGTTTCAAGAATTGAGAATTGAGAATTAAGAATTTAGAATTACCTCTCCTTGAAAAGAAGAGGATTGACGAACAGGAAAATTTTTATTTACTATCCCCTTAAAAGGAGAAACAAGAAAAAATTTTCCCTACCGCATCAATCCTCTTCCTTTTAGGGAGAGGTAATTATCAATTATTCATTATCAATTATCAATTATTGAACTCAGCAGTATAGCAATTAATCTATTACTTTTCTACAGGATGTTGTCCATAAAAAGGTAATGCTTCTGACCAATGGGATCTGTTTCCTTTTTGCCATTCTAAATGAGCTAATTCTAATAGACTTACAACAGATTTTCCTAAACCATTTTCAACCTGAATTAACTGATAAGAAGTTTCCCAGTTTTCTAAGATTTTTTCCCATGCTGTGGGATTCATTAGTGTATCTTCTAAAAGAGGATTTATATCCATTTCTCCTACCTGATAAATAGCTGTAAATAACTGCCCTCTTTGAGCAGACATTTGTAGGGATAAATTCTGATTTTTCTGTTTATATGACCAAGCTATAGTTGCCAAAGTTGAAATTGCAAATAGTGGGATATCTAACTGTTGAGCTAAAGTTCTAGCTGTAACTACACCAATACGAGTACCTGTAAAACTTCCCGGACCTTTAGCAACAGCAATAAAGCTTAAATCTTGCCAAATTTGAGGTGGCATAAACTCTTGTAATTTTTGATGTAAGAGAGTTGATAAGTCTCGCCCTAAATTCCATGTTTCATAACGGGTATCCTCGGCAAAATTACTAATAGCTAAACCTAACTCCGGACTGGTAGTATGAATTGCTAAACCGTATTTTTTATCTGTATTTGTCATTTGCTTGAAGGAAGAAGGAAGAGGGAGGAAGGAAGAAGGAAAAAGCAAGTAAAATCAGGTTTGGAGACCAAACCCTTACAGTTTTTTGCACAATAAGAAATGGCATCTAAGCTATTCATATTGACTCCTGACTTAATAGTTTATCAATTCTAAATTCTAAATTCTAAATTCTAAATTCCCATGTCCTCCCTAACATAAAATATTGGCAGAGCTACAAATAAACAACCTAAAAGTAAGCCAAAAATATCATCAATCCAAAATCTAAAACCTAACAAACCTACTATTAAAAATACAGTGGCTACAGTAGCAAATAAATTATTAGTTGCTAATTTATTCTGTTTTCCAACCTGATACTTAACTGTTATAAAAGCCGAGGCAATTATCAGAGCTATTAGGGGATGCCAAATAATTATCCGATAACTAAAAATAAACCAAGCTAAAGCAAACATTAGAGTATTTAACCAAAATTCTCTTTGCCTAAATCTAGCTAACCAAAAACTATGAGTTCCTAACTGTGATAACTTCATAAAATCCTCTGTTTTTTGCAGCCTCACAATTTTATTTTTCCATCTAGCTTTACGATCAATTCTCAATATTTGTTGCCACTCTGGAACAGTCTTCCCATGAGCCTTACCTAACAATTTCACCTTATCTATATTATGCAGCTTCAAATCAGTCAACTTCGCAGAAATTATCTTTAAAATTTGAGCATAATTAACCTTTTTGTCTAATTTTCTACTAATCACAATAGTCAAAGTTTTCTTCACGCGACTCACTTGAACTTTTACCGACTCAACAGCTAAAACTTGCTGCAACTGTCGTCGAATTTTTGCCTGGGGAGTTAACTTTTTTGGAACTGCTGAAGAAGAAAAATAAACAGTCTCCATATAAGTAGACTGAGGGTTAAGATGTCTCATAATAGCAGCAGCAGAATGATAACGCCGATTAGTAGCACTTTGCAACATTGTGTCTAAAATTCTACCAAGTTCATCACTAATAGGCATTTTTAAATAATCTCGCCACACCCATTTACTATTTCTACTATCAAATAGATCGAAGGGTGAGACTTGAGTCAATAGATGGATACAAGTAACGCCCAAACTATAAAGATCGCTGGCGAAAACTGCTTTACCCATAAGTTGTTCGGGAGCAGTATAAGCACCACTACCAATAATAGTACCTGTTTGAGGCAAACCTTTTTTCTCTACTAACTTAGCAGCACCAAAATCTACTAAAACAAGTTTACCTGTAGTGCGACGAATAATATTCTCTGGCTTAATATCTCGATGAATAACTTGAGACTTATGAACAAACTGTAATACTGGCAATAAATCATTTAACAATTCTCGAATTTTAGCCTCAGTAAACACACCTTTTTTTGCTAATTCTTGAGCAAGATTTTTGCCTTCAATATATTCTTGAACGAGATATTGTTGTTCGTCTTGCTGAAAATATTGAAATAATTCAGGAATTTGAGGATGACTGCCTAAAGTTTTTAATTGTTGCGCTTCTTGTTGAAATAATTCTATAGCTTTTTCAGAGGTCGTTTTTACCTGAAGTTCCCTACTATCAGAAATTGTTTCTGAAATTTGAGGAGAATTTTGGTGATAATTTTTATTCTGGGGAAAAAATTGTTTAATTACACAAACTTTTTCTGGAGTATTTGCTTCATCTACCGCTAAAAAAGTTCTACCAAAACCACCATATCCAATAAGTTTAAGAATGCGGTAACAAGACTGATTAGTTATTGTGGAATTATTATCTACTGACGGAATAATTTTCTTTGTTTCTATTTCTGTATCTTGACTACTAATTGGAGGAATTAGTAATAATGGTGAATTGCAATTATGGCAAATTTCAGCCTTCAGAGAGTTTTGTGGATTTGTGCAGATAGGATTAAAACAATAACTCATTAGAATAGATCAAGATTTTTATATTTATTTTATCTCGGTAGAGTAGGAATTACTCACAAGCCTGGCTTATCAAAGAAATTTTGTGGAAATAGGGAATAGGGAACAGCAATACTTTATAAACATTTTTCTTAACAAAAAAATTGACAACAAAAGTAAAGTTATGTGTGAGTCTTGGATCAGCTTTTTTAGGAGAAAAAGTGCATTGAAAAATACATTTTTTTGATAACTTAAGTAGTGCTTAGTGATTCAATCTAAAAGTATTGACAGATAAAGGTAAGTGCTTTTTTAAAGCCAAAAAAAGTGCAGCTTTTTAAGGTTTAGCGAGCAAAAAGTTAGGATTTTAGGGAGACTATGGCAGAAAAATCGAGGGATAAAATATCCGACTACCTCCTCTAAATTCCTCATTTCTCCTGAATTCCAAATTCAGACTCCTGACTTCTACCCGAACCCATCCATACTTTTTCCGCAAATCCTAAGTAGTTTTACTTAACTATTATACTCTTTCTCCCTTCTCCCCACCCTTCACACATTTCCCACATTTCCCACACTCTGCTAATTTAGGTAGGAATAAGTTCACCTGGCCTTAATTTTGCCCATTTGCCCATTTCTTCTAGAAAACTTTCACAACCGACAACATCCCATTCCATCTCAATTTCCTCTTGTTTAGGACGAATATTGACATTGATAGTAGGTTCAACTGGGTCAAAATCTGGATTTTCTGTTAAATGAAGTTGTTCGTGCTGAGTTTCTACAGCATGATAAGTGACACACCGATCTACATAGTGACAGTTAACACAAATACACATTTGTAAGTACCTCGTTGATGGTCAAGTTTAATCTGAATAGATGCAATAATTTCCTATCTTAGTGATTTGATAAGTTTATGAGCGCGTTGCTCAAGTTAGTGAGGTATAGTTACTTTTTTTCTTTTCTATTTCCTACTCCCTACTACCTAAAACAAACTAACTTTGTACCTCACTCCTTATGATAATTGCTATATTTTAACCCAAATTAATTTTATCTAGAGTTGATAAAATTTTGTCCTAGAGACAAAAGTTATTTCCGGGGAAAAATATATTTTTTCCAGACATAATGTTAACTTTAACCTAAGTAAAATTTTAACTGCAAAGAAATTCATTTGATTTTTGTGGCAATGTCGATAAATTCCCTGTCTGCTTTATCACCGGAAACTTGGCCATTTGACGGAAAAATGCTCCCCCAAACTGTTTATTTAGTGGGTGGTTCGGTGCGGGATGCTTTGCTGAAAAGGAAGAGGGAATATTTGGATTTAGATTTTATTATCTTTGACCAAGCAGTTAGTATCGCCAGAAATATTGCCAAGGAATATCAAGCGGGGTTTGTGGTTTTAGATGCGGAACGAAAAATTGCTAGGGTAGTATTTCAAGGAACTACAGTTGATTTTGCTGAGATTGAAGGTGATAGTTTGGAGGAAGATTTATGGCGACGAGATTTTACGATAAATGCTATTGCTTATAATCCTTTTACTGATGAATTGATAGATTTATTTGATGCTCTAAAAGATTTGCAAGATGGTATTATTAGAATGGTAAAATCTGCGAATCTTAGAGATGATCCCCTCCGGCTATTACGGGCATATCGTCAAGCAGCACAATTAGGTTTTGTAATTTCCCCAGAAACTCAAACAACTATTGGAGAGTTTGCACCTTTGCTTACCGAAGTCGCAGCAGAAAGAGTGCAGACAGAATTAGGTTATTTATTGAGTCATTCCCAAGGAATGGTGTGGATAGAAAAAGCGTGGAAAAATGGTTTACTCTCAGATTATTTTCCTGCAGCAATAGAAAATCTGGAAATAGGAAAAAAGGTAGAGATAGTAGTAGAGCAGTTAGAAAAAAATTGGCCTAATTTAGAAGTAGAGTTAGCAACTGGGGTGCGAGATACAGTCAAAACATCTTTATTGGCGATCGCTAAATTAGCAATATTAGTTAATCCTCATCCAGAAAAAGCGGAAGTCGAATTAATGCGGTTGAAGTATAGCAATGCAGAAATTAGAAGTACAATTGCAGTTATTAAAGGTTTAGCAAAACTGTCAGAAATAGAAATTTCTCAGATGTCTGTTCGAGAACAATATTTTGTCTTTCAAGAAATAGGAAAAAATTTTCCTGCTCTAGCAGTTGTAGCAGTGGCAAAAGGAATATCTATAGAGGAAATTAATTGTTTAATTCAACGTTATATTAATCCGGACGATCCAGTGGCTCATCCCATAGCTTTATTGAATGGAAATGATTTAATTACAGCTTTAAAATTACCTAAAAGTCCGATAGTTGGTCAGCTTTTAACAGAAATTAAAATAGCACGAGCTGAAGAAAATATTTTTACTAAAAGCGAAGCAATTAAATTAGCAGAAAAATTAATTGAAGTAAGGAAGAAGGAAGAAGTAAGAAGGAAGAAGGAGTAAATTTTGAAAAAAATGAATTAGAAGTAAGGAAGAAGGCTTTAGTGATCTAGGAGAGAAGGGAAAAGGAGTAAATTTTGAAAAAAAGGGAAAATGATAGAGATAGTTATCTAAAATGAACTGGAGCAGCTATTTTTAATTTTTTAGCATACTCGCTCAAAATGTACCCTTTTGTTATCCTCCCCAGATGTAAAAGTAGTATTACTTCTTCCTTGCTTATTTCTTCTTCCTTCTTCCTTACTTCCTCTATTTTAAAGTTTTATTACTTCTTCCTTCTAACTTCTTCCTTCTAAATATGACTTACTTTTTTATTGGTGGATGCCCTCGCTCTGGAACTACTTTATTACAAAATATTATTTGCTCCGATACCAATGTTAATCCCTTAATTGGAGAAGTAGGTTATCTGTATCATTTAGTTAATGCTTATAGTACAGGTAAAATTGATTTTGAAAGCCAGAGCAAATATTATTTTTCCGATATAGCAGAACTCAGAAATTTTAGTGCTGGATTAGTCAATAAATTTTTAGAACATATTCGGAAACGTTATACTGATGCTACTCATATTATCCTCAAATACCCTCTCATAGCAGAATTATTTCCAGATATTTATGAGTTAGTAGAAGATGTGAAATTTATATTGATTATTAGAGACCCCAGAGATACTATTGCTTCTTTAATTAATGTAGGAAATCAAATGGCTATTCAGGGTGAAACTAGACATTTAACTCCCATGTTTACAGAAAGAAAATTATCAGAATTTTTAGAATTTTATCGCCGTGCTTATGCACCTTCCTGGAATTGTAAATTAGCAAGCTTTCAAACTAAGCTTGCTTATATCAAATATGAACATTTGGTACTTAATCCTGAAACAGCAATTAAACAACTTGAAGATTTTACTGGTTTAAATTTAAGTAGTTCTATAAAAGATGATAAGTGGCAAAGGAGTCAAATTAATTATACTCAGTTAAGTGATGCAGAAAAACCTTGGTATTCAGAACTTTATGGCAAAGAAATATCACCCGCAAGTGTGGGTCGTTATCGCCAGGTTTTGCGACAAGAAGAAATTAACTTTATTCAGAGAGAGGGAGCAGATATATTCAGAATTTTTGGTTATTGAAGGAAGGAAGAAGAAAGAAGGAAGAAGGAAGGTAGATGATGACTAATAGTTGAATGCTTACCAGTTATTTTTATTCTTTTCTATTCCCTGTTTCCCAAATTCCTACTCCCTACTCCCTCATCCCGACTCCCTTCTTCAAGAAACAGATATACTCACAAATTTTCTCTGATTAAAATCTCGCAATAATCCGCCATAGCAATTCTGAAAAATCAACCCACAAACAGCAAAAGTGGAAATTTTATCAACCAGCTATCTATCAGGTTTTTCAAATTACTGAGGTAGAGTAATTTTTCTGATTTTCTATTCCCTGTTTCCCAAATTCCTGCTCCCTACTCCCTCATCCCGACTCCCTTCTTCAAGAAACAGATATACTCACAAATTTTCTCTGACTAAAATCTCG
>NZ_JBNHER010000214.1:55848-96511 GCF_050015975.1 Dapis purpurea BLCC-M126
TTTCCCTGACTAAAATCTCGCAATAATCCGCCATAGCAATTCTGAAAAATCATCCCACAAACAGCAAAAGTAGAAATTTTACCAACCAGCTATCTATCAGGTTTTTCAAATTACTGAGGTAGAGTAATTTTTCTGATTTTCTATTCCCTGTTTCCCAAATTCCTGCTCCCGACTCCCTTCTTCAACGAACAGATATAGTCACAAATTTTCCCTGACTAAAATCTCACAATAATCTGCCATAGCAATTCTGAAAAATTATTCCATAAACAGCAAAAGTGGAAATTTTACCAACCACCTATCTATAGAGTTACTCAAATTACTGAGGTACAGTAATTTTTCTTCTTTTCTATTCCCTATTTCCAAAATTACTACTTGCTACTCCCCACTCCCCACTCCCTCTTTCAATACCTAAATTTTGACTATACTGCCAATTTTTATAAGTTTCTGTATCACTCAGAATATTCACATTAAATAAATCTATTCCCTCCTGCTCCAATAAAGCCAATATTGCCAAATTTAATTCGTCATAAGCTCTCGAATAATTCTCTATATCATTAGTAAATCCAATTACTCTAATGACACGAGCATTTCTTTCACATCCCTCAAATCTAACTGAACAAGAATCATATAAAATGTCAATTGATTTTGGTATTTCTCGAATTTTATCCCTGATATGAGCTACTTTTTTAGATGAAACACCATCAATTTTAATATACGACATAAAAGCTCCTGTCTTATTTTCAATTGGTTGTTGAGAGAAACTTTTGATGCTACCATCAATCATTTTAGAGTTAGGAATTTTCTGGGTAACTCCCTCATCGGGTATATAAATTGTTGTACTTCTCATACCTATATGTTGTACAGTACACTTCAGACCACTTGGCAGTAAAAGCCAGTGATTTACTCGATACAAAGCGTCAGTATAAATTACAATTGTCGCTACCCAATCAACAATAACATCCTTAAATAATAAGCCTAATGACAGACCAAAACCGCCGATTAAACCAAATATTGCAGTAGCAGAAGTTCCCAGTAATACTTCTCCTGCTTTTAAGGAAAAAATTACTATGGCAGTTAACCTAAATAATTTCGGAATATAGGGGCTAATAATATCATCCAATTCAGTTTCTGTTTGAGCTGATAAAATTCTCAAAACTTCTCCTAAAATTGGAGATGTACGGTAAATAATTAGTGCTACATTACCTACTATTGCTAAGTTAATAATTTCTGTGATTGTTTGATTGAATTGGGGGGAAATATAATCTGTCAGGATTAATTGTATAACCCTAAATCCCAGTAAATATATGAACCATCCGATAGGTTTTTTAATAACTATAATTAATCGATCGTCAAGGGTTGTTTTTGTATTACGAGTTAAATCCTCAATTCGCTTAATTACAATTATGCTTAATAATTGTTTTAAGGCTAATGTGGTTATTACAACCAAGACTATAAAAAATATTATTCTTACTGGTATATCCAGAATCGTGAGATTTTTGATGATTTGCCAAATTGCTTCCATAATTATCAGTAATGTTTTTCAGAAGGGTAGTTGGTTTTGAAGATATGTTATACAGTTATAAATAATGATTCTCCTGAATAGTAATGGTGAGAATATATATTTTTATATATTTTTTTCCCACACTTCTTATACCATTACTATGCACCACTATCTAAATAATTAGGTAGTAGTCAGGAGGGAGAATAAGATTTGGTATAAAACCTACAATTCCAGAACAATCAGACCTCTGCTATAAGAATAATAAATTTAAAAAGCTACCAATTATGATATAATAGAGGTTTATTCAAAAAATTAAATATTTATATAATCTGGTTGTTGATGCTAAGGAAAACTTTATCTACATATAGTGTATTTTTCTAATATAATAAAAACTTGTCACTATATATAGAGTGCATCATTCAATGAACCCAAATCCCCAACCACAAATTAATTATTTCCGAGAATGGACTAATAGCTGTGTTGATGACCAATTAATCCACCTCAATGTTGTGCCCTTAGAAGGACAACGACCTTATGAATTTTTATTTTATTCTGATGCCATTCCTCGACGCAATGATGGCCGAGTAACTAGCGAAATATTAAAGCGATACCAACATATTGAAGAAGGTGGATGGTGGTGTTCTGGAATTGATTTACTCTCAGGAGAAGAAGACCTTTGGGGTTGTTTCAAACCTAGTCAACCACGTCATACTTATGACCAAAAAAAGTTAATTAAATATGAACATCCTCCCAAAACTCCTACCAGTTTATTTGCTCTAAAAATTCCCCTACATTTATGGCAGAAAATAGCCAGTCGTTATCAATTAGAAATTCTTCCAGAAGATATTGATAATAATCAACCAGACCTCGGTTTTTGGGAGTGGTTTATCGCCCATCCTCA
Source organism: Dapis purpurea BLCC-M126 (assembly GCF_050015975.1). Classification (NCBI taxonomy): domain Bacteria; kingdom Bacillati; phylum Cyanobacteriota; class Cyanophyceae; order Oscillatoriales; family Microcoleaceae; genus Dapis; species Dapis purpurea. The sequence continues at coordinate 58,251 of NZ_JBNHER010000214.1, forward strand.
AATACCTTTATGTATTACTGAAGGAGCGAAAAAAGCAGGAACTTTACTAACAGCATCTTATGTAGCTATTGCTTTACCTGGAGTATTTGGTGGGTATCGAGTTTTGAGAGACGAATATGGAAATCGTATTGGCAAACCAAATTTAATTCCCCAGTTAGAAAAACTGATCGAGAATCATCGAGAAATTTATATTACATTTGACCAAGATACTAAACCTAAAACTATTAAAAATGTTAATGCTGCTATTAGAAAAACTGGATATTTACTCACAAAAAAAGGATGTAACGTTAAAGTAATTTCCTGGAATCCAGAATTAGGTAAAGGAGTTGATGATTTAATCGTTAATCAGGGAAAAAATATTTTTGATGAAGCTTATCAAAAGGCATTACCTTTAGAACTTTGGAAAGCTAAATCATTTAGTCGTCTCACATATCCCGTAAATTTGAGAGTTAATAGTCGCTATCTTTCCGAAGAGAATATTTTTGGTTCTGTTGGCAGTAATAATTTACATAAATTAGATAATCTTGATTTAGCTTATAGTACAAATTTTCCAGCCAAACTTGTAGGCATAAAATCTGCTAAAGGAACTGGAAAAACTAAGTTGTTAGAAAAAATAGTTGCTGAAGCTGTAGCTCGTAACCAAAAAGTTTTAGTTATCGGTCATCGGATACAATTAGTACAAGAATTATGTCAAAGGTTCGGACTGAAATATATTACAGAAATAGAGCCAGAATCTGACGATAAATTCTTAGGTATAGGTTTATGTATCGACTCCCTACATCCCAATTCCCAAGCAAACTTTAATCCGGAAACTTGGTCGGATGGAATAGTAATTATTGATGAAGTTGAACAAGTAATTTGGCATGGTTTAAACTCTAATACTTGTCGGCAAAGCAGAGTAGAAATTCTTAGATGTTTCAAAACATTAATGCAAAATGTTTTAGGAAATATAGGTCAAGTATTTATAGCCGATGCTGACCTAAGCGATATCTCCATAGATTATTTAGAAGCTTTAGCAGGAATAAAACTAGAACCCTTTATTATTCAAAATGATTGGTTACCTGGAGAAAAAGAAGCTTGGCAAATATTTAATTATCCAGAAACAACACCCAAAAGATTAATAGCAGATTTACACAAATATATCCGTGAAGGTGGCAAACCAATGGTTTGTTTATCAGCGCAAAAACTAACAAGTAAATGGGGGACTCGTGCCTTAGAAGCTTATTTCAAAAAACAGTTTCCCCAGTTAAAAATTCTGAGAATAGATTCCGAATCTTTAGCAGAACCAAATCATCCTGCTTATGGTTGTATTAAATCATTAAATCAAGTCTTACCAAAATATGATATTGTTTTAGCTTCTCCCTCAATTGAAACAGGAGTTAGTATCGATATTCAAGGGCATTTTACTTCCGTTTGGGGAATTGCTCAGGGGGTGCAAGGAGCAACATCTGTTTGTCAATCTTTGGGTAGAGTTCGTGAGAATATTCCCAGATATTTATGGGTGGCAAATTGTGGTTTTAATCAAGTCGGTAATGGTTCAACTTCTATAACTTCTTTGCTCAATTCAGAGCAAAGATTGACTCAACTAAATATTAGGTTATTACAACAATCAGATTTTGATAGTTTGGATGATTTAGAAGTAGGTTTTCAGGCAGAATCTTTTTTGTGTTGGGCAAAAATGGCGGTTCGTTTTAATGCTGGAATGAATCAATATCGAGAGTCTGTTTTAGAATCTTTACGAATAGAAGGGCATCAGATTAGAGAAATTTCTACAGAAGTTTTACCAGATCATTCAAAAGAAAAAAAATCTTCAGAAAATCATACAGAAATTAATGCCTTGCAGGAAGCTATAGCTACTGTAATTAAGCAAAATTATCAGACAGAATGTGAGGCGATCGCTACCGCAAAAAATATTAGTTTATCTGAGTATCAAAAACTCAAAAAAAGATTATCGAAACCAATTCAACAACAACGGGAACAACGGAAATTTGAATTAATGCTACGTTATAGCATTCCCATAACTGCTGAATTAGTTCAGAAAGATGATAGTGGGTGGTATGAACAGTTGCAACTGCATTATTTTATGACAGTAGGGCGACCATATTTAGCAGTGCGAGATAGGGAAGTAGCAAAAAAATTGTTGGAGTTGGGTAAAGGTAATATTTTTATTCCTGATTTTAATGATTGTTTATTAGGTGCAACTATTGGAGTAATGGAATTATTAAAAATACCCTCATTACTCAATGATAAACAACGGGAGTTGAAAAATATAGATCCAGATTTACAATTGTTAGGAAAAACAGCTTTGTCAAATCGAACAGAAATTAAAACTATATTAGGAATAGGATTAGCTGCCAACTCTAGTCCAATTACAATTGTCGGGCGTTTTTTGGATAAAATTGGTTATAGTTTGGAATTTTTACGAACAGAAACTCACCAGAAAAAACGATTCCGAATTTATCGTATTGTTAATCCTGATGATGGTAGATTTGAAATATTTCAGCAATGGTTGAGTGGAATAAAATAGGATAACTGAGTACCACTTTATAACTGGAAATTTAACATGGAAGACTCACTAAAATCTCTATCAAAACTATTTACAGAAAAATTGTACAGAATCCCCGATTATCAAAGAGGCTATGCTTGGACAGAAAAACAGCTAATGGATTTTTGGGGTGATTTAGACCAACTTGAAAAAGATAAAAAGCACTATTTAGGAGTTCTAACTTTAGAACAAGTGCCAGAAAAAACCTACCTTAAATGGGAAGACGACAATTGGATTATTAAAGATAAGAGTTACGAACCATACTATGTTGTTGATGGACAACAAAGGTTGACAACTGCGATTATTTTAATTCAGGTAATCATAGAATCACTTAAGGAAGAAGAAAAAATAAATTATGATTCTTCAAATAAAATTAGAAACAGGTATATTTTTGAGTCAAAAGACGAAGGGATATCTAGATCTTATATTTTTGGCTATGAGAAAGATAATCCAAGTTATGAATTTTTGAAGACCAGGATATTTCTTGAACAATCAAACTCTAGTGAAACTTTACAGGAAACAATTTATACTCATAACCTCAAATCTGCCAAGAATTTTTTTGCAGAAAATATCAAAAGCTTAACATTGGGAGATAAGGAAATTATATATCGTAAGCTTACTCAAAGTCTGTTATTTAATATTTATACAATTTCAAGTGATATAGATGTATTTGTGGCTTTTGAGACTATGAATAATAGGGGTCAACCTCTTTCATACTTAGAGTTGTTAAAGAATAGATTAATTTATCTTTCTACAAAATTTGAGGTTGAAGATTATGAAAAAAATAAACTAAGGAATAGCATTAATGAAACTTGGAAAACCATGTATCATTACCTTGGTAAGAATAAAAATAAAGCATTAGATGATGATATATTTCTATCAAATCACTTCCCAATTTACTTTGGAAAATCCTCACAATCAGATGATAAATATTTACTGCTTGGTTTTGATTTATTGTCAGCAAGTAATACCATTTATTTGGGCAAAAAAAGAGGATTTTATAGTACATATCTTTTGGAAAAAAAGTTTACCGTCAAGAGTTTGATTGAAGGGAAAAATAACAAATCAAAAAACAACAAATCTACTCAAGAAACATTAACGCTAACTGAGATTTACGATTATGTTCAAAATCTCAAAGAATCTGTAGAATTATGGTATAAAATTATTAATCCTAATGATAGTGACTTTAATACAGAAGAAAAACTATGGCTTGAGAAGCTAATTAAGCTTTCTAGAAATGATGATTTTTTTCCTGAAGCTCCCTTACTCATGGTATTTTTCCAAAAAGAAAAAGACTTAAGACAAAGAGTTAAACTTTTGAAAATTCTTGAAAAAATAGGTTTTCTCCAATTATTGAGTTATAGTCGCCACGAGTATGCTTTTTTATTTGTATATGAAGAATCTCCACTGAACATGATGAAATTAGCTACAGAACTTAGCAAAGGTGAAAAAAAACCGAAAAATATCATCGAGTCTCTGGAAGTTTTTCGGGATCGACTGATAAATAAGAAATATTTTGTATCAAGAATCAAAGGAGATTTTCAAAAATCTGGTTTTTATAACTGGCATGGCATCAAATATTTTTTGTATGAATATGAGCTTTCTCTAAAGGAACAATCAAAGACAAAACGCTATAAATTAAATTGGGATGACTTGAATTCTGAAGATGATAGTGATTTTAAAACTATAGAACATATTTATCCACAAAATCCTAGGAGAGATTGCTGGACTTCAAAATTTAATCATTATACTTCTCAAGAAAGAAAAATCTTAAGACAGTCTTTAGGAAACTTATTACCTTTGTCAAAGCCAAAAAACTCTAGCCTGGGAAATAGATGTTTTAAAGAAAAAGTTTCTAATGGCAAAAATATTGGATATAAATATGGTTCTTATTCAGAAATAGAAGTTAGTGAAAAGGATGATTGGACAGCAGAAGAAATATTAGAAAGGGGTCTTAAGTTATTGAATTTCATGGAGGAACGTTGGGGAATCAAGCTAGGAACTAGAAAGGATAAAATTGATTTTCTCAATTTAGGATTTGTAGAAGAAAAAGAAAAGGGAGAAACCTAATTATGCAAATACCTTACCCAGAAACTAAATTTGCTAGCTACATCAATAATAAAAATATTTTTCATAACACCTTAAAACCATGCAAATTCAACAAAAAAATAACTACACTTCCCCTGAATACCTAAACATTGAAACTAACTCACAAGCACGACACGAATAAATTAATGGTGAAATTATTCATATAACTGGTGGAACTCCAAATCATAATCAAATTGCCCTTAACTTCAGCGCATCTTTGGTGTTGCACAATTAGGAATGATGAAATCAGAAAGTAGATATTTTTAGGTAATTCTTTCCTCAATATATGGACAGTTGAAAATATATTATCATTCTTTAATGTGCAACCCCTAATTTTTCTGTGTTTCTCTACCAAAACTACATTTTTAGCTGTGTCTTTACAACAAATCTGCTATAATTTAAGACTACTAAAAAAAATACGATCAAAATTCCATGCGCCTAGAGCAGTTGCAAGCCTTTCTATGGGTTGCAGAAACAGGTAGCTTTCAAGAAGCAGCACTAAAATGTAACGTCACTCAATCAACAGTCAGTCGGCAAATACAAGCCTTAGAAACAGAAGTAGGTGCCCCCGTATTCCACCGTAGCAACCAAACCAAACTTACCCTAGCAGGAGAATGTTTGTGGCCTCATGCTCGGAAAATTTGCCAAGCTTGGGAAAATGCTACTCAAGAAATAGCCGAAATGCTAGCTGGAAAACAGCAAGAATTATGTGTCGCAGCTATTCACTCCGTCTGTGCTGCCTACCTCCCTCCAGTCTTAGAAAAATTTTGTCGCCACTATCCAGAAGTAAAATTACGGGTAACTGCTCTAGGAAGCGATCGCACCCTGAAAGTTCTCAAAGACGGTTTAGTAGATATCGCCATAGTAATGAATAACCGTTTATTCACTACCAGTCCTGAAATGATAATGGATGTGCTCTACACCGAACCCATAGAAGTATTAATGGCAGCAAAGCATCCCCTCACCGAATACGAACAAATACCCTGGGCGGAACTTATTCGCTACCCTCAAGTCGTCTTCAAAGATGGGTATGGAATGCAGAGATTAGTCAAAGAACAATTTGAGCGACTAGGAGCAACACTCAATGCAGTATTAGAGTTAAATACCCTTGATGCTTTCCGAGGAGTAGTGCGACAAGGAAATTTAATTGCTCTACTGCCCAGTTCAGCTTTAATAGATGCCAAACTTGACCCCACTTTGGCTATTAGAACAATAGGTATAACTCCTGCAACTTCTAAGGTATCATCAATAAAAGATTCTGTTTGGAGTCGTGAAGTGGTAGTAGTGACAACTAGCGATAGAATGGAAATTCCGCCAATAAAATATTTTTGGCAGTTAGTTAAAGAATTAATTCCAGGAGGAGTCAGGAAAGTTAAAAGTCAAAAGTCAAAAGTTAAAAGTTAAAAGTAATATCTGATTTAAAATCTTGATAATTAGTTATTAGGTGGTGGCGCATAGATGGTTATTATTTGATATTTGCGTAATATTATGTCCGATAGCATAGGTATTGTAAGGTAAGGAAGAACGAAGAAGGAAGAAAAAAAAAGGTTTAAAAGGTTTAAAAGCTGGAAAAAACTTAAATTTCCTTTAGATATTCACCCTAGCTTTTACGCAAACGATACCAGCGGACATGATATAAGTCCTATTAGCAATAAATAGAGGAAGTAAACATTAAAATGTCACTTATTTATTATGACGTTTTATATAGGTTTTATGAAGCAGCAGAATAGTTTTGATATCCTTTATAATTTAGAACTATCAACTAATTAACCGGAGAAATAAATCAGATGAGCGATCGCTTTCGAGAATTACTCAAAACTATTGGCAGTGGTACTCACACAGGGAAAAATTTAACTCGCCAAGAGGCAGCAGCAGCAATGGGGATGATGTTGTTAGGGGAAGCAACACCTGCCCAAATTGGTGCTTTTCTAATTGCTCACCGAATTAAACGCCCCACTGGTGAGGAGTTGGCAGGAATGTTAGATACCTATAACGAATTAGGGCCAAAACTTAAAAATCAACTATCTATGGGTACAGTAACAGTCTTAGGTTGTCCTTATGATGGGCGATCGCGAACTGCACCAGTCACCCCACTCACAGCTTTAATTTTAGCAACAGCAGGAGTGTTTGTTGTGATGCACGGTGGAGCGCGGATGCCGACAAAAGAAGGAATACCTTTTATTGAGATATGGCAAGGGTTGAGGGTTGAATGGGAAAAATTATCACTGATGCAGGTGCAACAGGTATTTGAGCAGACTGGTTTAGGGTTTGTTTATCTACCAGAACATTTTCCCCAGGCAGATGCTTTAGTAGAATACCGTCGAGATATTGGCAAACGGCCTCCTCTAGCAACGATGGAATTAATTTGGGCGCCTTTTGCAGGAGACGTTCATTTAGCTGCCGGATATGTTCATCCTCCCACAGAAGGTATGTTTCGCCAAGCTTTGGAATTAGAGGGCTTAAGGAATTATACGACAGTAAAAGGGTTAGAGGGAAGTTGCGATCTGCCACGCGATCGGACAGCTATTATTGGGGTGTCGATGCCATCTGGGGATAATGTCACATTTGAACGTCTGTTATTACATCCGAGTGACTATAGTTGTGGGGGAAAGGAAGTTGTATTAGGTTCAACTAGGGAGTTAGTAGAGGAGATGCAAGGAGTATTGGAGGGTAAGGCGAGTAAGTTAATGTCAGCAGCTATTTGGAATGGCGGTTTTTATTTGTGGCGTTGTGGAATTTGTACTGATCTTAATCAAGGTTTGTCCAAAGCAGAGAGTTTATTAAGCAGTGGTGAAGTTAGGGATAAGTTGAGAGAAATTAAAGCTAAATTCGGCGATAATTGGGAATAAAATGTAGTCTCAAATCTGACTTCAGGTAGATTTGTTGATTTTACTTATATTATATTTCCAAATGTACCCTCTATAAATCACTAAAAAAATGATTAAGACCGATAAAATTTTAATTAGGAGAATAAAAAAATAACCTATCTAGAGAGACACAATAGGAGGGATATTTTGCATCATTAATTAATATTGCAAAGTTACTTATGAATCTTATTGATTCCTGATTATTTCTAATTATCTGTATATCTGGGTTAAAATTTGTGTCGTGTCTTTCTGATTATCCTTGTCTTTTTATATCAAAAATAAAATGAATAGTTTAGATAAAAAATTTAAAACATTAGTAGATTTATTAAAAAACAGAGCTATCCAAAAGCCCGAACAAATAGGTTACAGCTTTTTAATAGATGGAGAAACAGACACAATTAGTCTTACCTATCAACAACTAGAACAACGTTCACGAGCGATCGCTGCCTATCTCCAATCAGTATGTCCACCAGGAGAAGTAGCCCTACTCCTCTATCAACCGGGACTAGAATATATTACCGCTTTTTTTGGATGTCTCTATGCAGGGGTCATAGCAGTCCCCGCATACCCTCCCAGACCAAATCGTTCCCTAGAGCGCATCCAAACAATTATTAGAGATAGCAAGGCCAAAATAGCTCTAACAACTCATTCTATCGTTTCCAGCCTAGAACGTCGCGCCTCAGAAACTCCAGAATTAGATAGTTTAGGTTGGTTAGCAACTGACCAGATCCCTGAGAGTTTTGCCGAGAAATGGCAAGAACCCACAATTAACGAAAATACCACCGCCTTCCTGCAATATACTTCTGGCTCCACGGCCACACCAAAAGGGGTAATGATTACTCATCAGAACCTTTTGCATAATTCCGGCCTAATTCATCAATGTTTTGGACATTCTCCTCAAAGTAAAGGAATAATCTGGCTACCTCCCTATCATGATATGGGTTTAATTGGTGGAATATTGCAACCCTTGTATGGAGGCTTTCCAGTAATTCTCATGTCTCCCTTAATGTTTCTCCAAAGTCCGGTGCGCTGGCTACAGGCTATTTCTCGATACCAAGGCACTACCAGTGGTGGGCCAAACTTTGCTTATGATTTGTGTGTCCGTAAAATTAAGCCCGAACAGATACAAACCTTAGATTTAAGTAGTTGGGAAGTAGCTTTTAACGGGGCTGAACCTATTAGTGCCGAAGTTTTAGAACGATTTACTAATACTTTTGCTGTCTGTGGTTTTCGCCGGGAAGCTTTTTATCCTTGCTATGGCATGGCGGAGGCCACCCTAATTATTTCTGGGGGTAATAAACTTTCTCCACCAGTGGAAACTACTATTGCGACTAGCGCATTAGAACAAAACCAGATCGTCTCAGTTTCTCAAACAGAAGGAACAAAAACATTAGTTGGTTGTGGTCAAACATTGCCAGATCAACAGATTAAAATTGTTCATCCAGAAAGATTGACTCTTTGTACTGAGGGAGAAGTAGGAGAAATTTGGGTTTCCGGGCCAAGTATTGCTCAGGGTTATTGGCATAAACCAGAAGAAACGAAGCAGACTTTTGAGGCTTATTTAGCTGAAGCACCCCGAAAAGAGCCATTTATGAGAACTGGAGATTTAGGGTTTCTCAAGGCAGGGGAATTATTTGTGACTGGTCGTCTAAAGGATGTGATTATTATTAATGGTCGGAATCATTACCCTCAAGATATTGAATGGACAGTCGAGCAAAGTCACCCCCTGATTAGACCAGGTTGTATTGCTAGCTTTTCTGTAGAAGTGGCAGGAGAAGAACGTTTAGTAGTAGTAGCCGAGGTAGAACGTAATTTTCGTCAACTACTTAACAAAAGTCAAAAGTCAAAAGTCAAAAGTCAAAAATATAACTATACTAATGAATCTGTTGGCTCGATAGCAATTGATTTTTTTAGTCAGCGTAATGGTAAGTCTGGGACAGAAAATTCTGATAACTCTCAGGACTTAATCAAATCTATCCAACGCTCTGTGTCAAGAAATCACGATTTACAGATTTATCGGATATTGTTGCTTAAACCAGGAGCTATTCCCAAAACTTCTAGTGGAAAGGTTCAGCGTTATGCCTGTCGCGAAGGCTTTTTAGCCGGAACTCTACAAATATTTGAATAATTCTGACTCCTGATAACTTCTAAGTTCCAATTTCTAACTTTTGACTTTTGACTTTTGACTTATAACTTCTGATGGCTGGTTCTCCCTACTTCGTATAAGATAATGGCACAATAACCATCATGCCTTCCCCAGTGTTTTTTTTGGGAGGGTCAATCAGTTGAAATAGTTAGCTATTTCAGGTAATTGTTACAACTCAAAAGTTGCTCCCCGTGACTCAGAAATTTGATTTCTGATTTTCCAGAGGGACTTTTTGACCCTAATTATGTGCCATTGCCTATTAAGCTACTAGAAAAAACTGAGTGATAAGTAATTTTAATGTGGTGCAGGAGTGAACAATGAAACTGTTGAACCAGCTTATGAATGAGCAGGACAGCCAACATCTGTCTTTAGTAAAAAATGATCCAGACCCTGCCTTGCAAGTCCCACAACTATCTCCAGTCAGAGAAAATATTAAGTCCTGGTTGGTCTCCCAATTAGCCGAACGGCTAGAGGTTGACACCAGTGAAATAGATATTGAGCGGGATTTTATTGATTATGGTCTTAACTCAATTGAAGTGGTCAATCTCTCTGGAGAACTAGAAAATCTTCTGGGTAGGCGACTGCCTCCTACCCTTTTATTAGATTATCCCACAATTGAGTCCTTAGCTGAATATTTAGTAGAGGACACCTCCGAGGATACCGGGCCAAATATTCACAAAAAATTAGAAGATGAGGTTGAGGTCTCAACTTATAATCCAACTACGGAAACTGAAGAAATTCCTTTAGAGTATTATAACTTTGACCTCTATCCAGAATATCTACAACTGCAAAAGAAATTAGCAGATATTAATTCTACTGGTATTGGTAATCCTTTCTTTATACCTCAAGAACGAATTAATAATAATACTACAGTTATTGGTGGTAGGGAACTGGTGAATTATGCTACCTATAATTATTTAGGTATGTGTGGCGACCCTTTTGTATCTAATGCTGCGAAGGAAGCTATTAATCATTATGGTACTTCCGTTTCTGCTAGTAGGTTATTATCAGGAGAAAAGCCATTACATCAGGAATTGGAAAGAGAAATTGCTGATTTTATTGGTGTAGAAGATAGTATTCTTTATGTTGGAGGTCATGCTACTAATGTAACGACTATTAGTCATTTGTTTGGGCAAAATGATTTAATTCTCCATGACTCTTTAAGTCACAATAGTATTTTCCAAGGTTGTTTATTATCAGGGGCAACTATTATTGCTTTCCCTCACAATGACTGGGAAGCTTTAGATAGGTTACTGCGCGATCGCCGTCATCGTTATAAGCGGGTACTTATTGCCATAGAAGGTGTGTATAGTACAGATGGTGATATTCCAGACTTACCAAAATTTATTGAGATTAAAAAACATTACAAAACTTTTTTGATGGTAGATGAAGCTCACTCTATCGGCACTATTGGCAAACATGGTCGTGGTATTAGTGAGTATTTTGGGGTTAACCCTAATAATGTTGATTTATGGATGGGTACTCTGAGTAAATCTTTTGCTAGTTGCGGTGGTTATATTGCTGGTAGTAAAGCATTAGTAGAATATCTTAAATATACTTCTCCAGGATTTGTTTATAGTGTAGGTATTTCTCCACCAGATACAGCATCAGTATTAGCTGCTATTCAGTTGTTGAAGAGGGAACCCGAAAGAGTGGCAAGACTACAAGAAATGTCTCGACTATTTTTGGAGTCCGCTCGTGAACGAGGGTTGAATACTGGTATGAGTAAAGATTCTCCGGTTATACCTATTATTGTAGGTGAATCTATTAAGTCGGTTATGTTATCCCAAAATTTATTTAAGCGAGGGATTAATGTTCCGTTTATGTTTTACCCATCTGTGCCACAAAATGCAGCTCGACTACGCTTTTTTATCACTTGTAATCATACAGAGGAGCAAATTCGCTTCACTATAGATGCTCTTGCTGAAGAGCTTAGTTTAATGGGTGTTTAGGGGTGTTGCTGAATTAAGGGATGAATATTAAGTGGGATAGGCATCCTGCCTGTCCCAAAATATCAGGAACGGGCAAGATGCCCATTCCACAAAACTATTAAAATCATCCCGCATTTATGCAACGCCTGTTTAGGAGCTAACTGATGGCTAATATTAAGTCTAGATAATTAGACATAATACTGTAGGTTGGGTTGAGCTAAGTGCGAAACCCAACAATAGTTATTAGCTATTCTGAAAAATGAAAGTTATATCAAATCCGTTAGCATCGTTTGTGTAAAAGCTGGGGAAATATCTACCATATTTAATTTTTCCTTCTCTTAAAGCTTCTTCCTTCTTCCTTCTTCCTTACCTTCGGTATACAATACTAATGCTACCGGACATGATTTTATTTAACAAAGCAGTTTGGGAATAATTTGCTCTTGGTGTTTTGGCTCAAGTTTTTGATAGTTTTTGATGATTTGTCCCAATATTTTTGCCATCACATCAGGGTGAAATAGAATTTTCGGAGAGTGAGTTAGCTGCATAACTTCTACATATTTTTGGTAAATTTCTGGGCATTCTACTGACAGCATTACAACCTGGTCTAAATATTGCTGCATTAATCTTGTCATCCAGTCTGGTTTACTACCTTCTGTTTCTTGCCAGCGCAAGTCTTCTCCAGTTGCCATTAACCAGGGAATAGTTGTAACTTGAGCAAGTTTTTTCTGGAAACCCTTGGTTAAACCTTCGAGACTTGGATAGTTTTCCAGACATTCGTCGAGAGTGATCGCTCCCAAAGCACCTACAGTCATACCTTGACCATAAACAGGATTAAAGGAACAGACTGCATCTCCTACCGCAACAATACCATCTGGCAACTTTGATAATTTCTCGTAATGACGCAAGCGATTTTCTGTGCGTCGATAGACATGGACTGGGGAAATTGGTTGAGCTTCTTGAAGAAATTTGTAGATGATGGGGTTTCTTAGACTACGGGCAAATTCTAAGAAACCAACTTCATCGGTAGGAGGATAATCTTTGTTTACACCCCACAAAGTAGTCACCCAACAATTGTTTTCTACTGAACAGAGGACCCCACCACGACGATCGCTTGGTGGTTTTGGTGCTACTGCTAATGCCTTCCAATCTGTCTGCAAACCCTCTGGCACCTGATACCATCGACTGCTATACCCCAAAAAAGAATTGATAACAGTTTCTTCAGGAGATTGATACCCTAAAGCAGTTAACCATTTAGGTAGAGAAGAATTTCGCCCACTAGCATCCACAACTAGATCGGCAGTTAAATCTTGTATCTGAGAATTTGATTTGAGTCGTACCCCTGTAACTCTGTTACTAACTTTACTGAGTAAACCTGTTACCTGAGTCTTTTCTAGAAATTGCAGATTATCATAAGTAGCTAATTTCTGGCGTACCATCCACTCTAACAGATGCCGACTACAAAGATAACTTTTTAACTCAGAATGAAAGCGAGGTTGCCAACCAAACAAATTATACCAAGGAAATTCGGCTGTCCAATCAATTTCAAGCGCTCCTGCTGTTTCCAATTCTCCTAGTAAACCAGGAAACAGTTGCTCTAAAATCTGTTTCCCTTTGCATAATAGCACATGGACATGATTGCTTTGAGGTACTCCTGGTCGATATTGGGGATGTTCGGGAAAGCGATCGCGTTCTATTATTGTTACTTGTTCAAAATGGTTTGTTAATACCCGCCCTGCTAGTAAGCCTGCCATACTTCCACCGATAACCACTGCATGATTACCTTTGGTTGGTTTTGGCTGGGAAATATATTTTTTTTTCATAATTTGTCATTTTTATTGGATAATTTTGCTAAAAATTTTACTATTTAAAGTCTTTATTTTACAATGAAATATAGAGTTTGACAAGATTAGACTATTATACCATTTTAAAAAAAGAATGCTCTACTTACTCAAGACTTCAATTATTAAGTAATAAATAAGTAATAGCACTGTTTTTAACAATTACTTTATAAAAAGTGAAGATATCTTATATGATGTCCAGATAATTAGTGATGAAAAAGTTTTTGTTTGTAGTTGGGCTTTAGCCCGAACTGTAGATAGGGCTAAAGCCCAACTACAAGCTTTAATTATAACTATTCAACCGGACATAATATTACATCTGAAAATTATCAACTTCTCCCTGACATATCCACGCTCCCCAAAAATAGGGATGAGCTAATGGTTTACTGTCAATTTCCAGATTATTTCCTAAGTTTAATTCAGCTAAAATATCCGGACATAATTTACTTTCTTGTAACTCTCCAATAGTAATATTAATAATATATTGCTGCGCTTCTTTCAATGCTTGGCTACGACCACTACCTGCTTTTAAATAATCTAAAAATTGCTCCATTAATAACATATTTGGGCTTTGTTTGTACGCTCTACAAACTCATTATTAATGTTTTACTGCCAGCGACGGCAAATTCACGACGGAACCCGAAAACTCCTTCTCCCGTTTGCACTATCAAATGAGACATAAAACCAGTCTCATACGTCATTTTATTTTAGTGTTTGTTGCCTATACTTTTATTATTTATCAGCAATTCATGGGTGGCCTGAGAAAACGTTATGCTCATAAGCCTTTAACCAATTTCACGGAAACTTTGGAAGCATTTCTCACGGGTATTTCTTACAACTTTTTTTGTTGGCTACAAGAAAGTCAAGACATTGTTGCTCAATATAAAGCAAATCTAGGATTTGTTTGGGGGTAATTCAGATATAATTGCTTTCCTATAAACGTATAGAGTGATTTTCATTTACTTTTTTTTTAAATCCAGATAAGGTTGTCTGTTTCATGGCAGAACATTGTTAAGTAAACGCTAGATTATACAATGACTTGAAAATATTTTACTTTATCTTTTTCCAAAAGTCCAGATAGCTAACTCAATATCCTGAAAATATACCTCAGCATAATTCCAAATGTTATTAACTTATTGATGTGGGCGTTTAACTCGAATCAATTGAGCTCTTTCGGGCAAATGATGTACAGGATAAATGGTAAAAATATTGTAGTGCAGGCATTTTGCCCGCGAGGGTGTAATGAGAAGCGCTGTAATTATCAATTATCCATTAATGAACCCCATCTGACTCAACCAATTTGCTGCAGCTAACCCAGAAGCAAAAGCATCCTCAATATTATTCCCACCACACCAGTCACCAGCACCCACTAATGGCAATGGCATTTCTGTAGTCAAACAAGAAACACTTAAAGCTTGACGACATAAAGCATAACCCCATTGGTGAACTTGCAACCATTCTGGGTTACTTAACCACGGCAACAACTTTTGTGCTGTATGCTCTAGTAATTCCTTCCCTACTGGTTGTAAGTCTGGGGTGTCAAGGTGGGTAGTCGCAAATTTAGCGCTACTTTGAATCACAAATACAGGTTGAGTAGGATGGAGTCTTTTACTACTATCAACACCTACCCAGTCGAGATATTCATCATTGGGGAAAGCGATCGCTCGCCATTCTGGTAAATTTTTCTGTAATTCTGGAGAATATCCTGCCATCACAGAAATACAAGGATCGTATTCTACAAAACGCAGATGCTCAAGAAATTCAGGCTGTATTTCCGCAACAGGTTTTTCCAAAATCATTAAAGCTTGGGGCGTAGGGATAGCTAAAACTACAGCTTTCGCCATTACTTCTGTTGGTTTTTCGGTAGCAGCATCATTAGTAATTTCCAGAGTCAAACACCAATTTTTTTCCGCTATTGGTTGCATAGTTTGTACTCGCCGACTAAACCAAATGTCTAAACCTTGGGCAAGAAATTTTCCTACAGAGTTCATTCCCTGGGGCGCAATATAACAATTTTTGGGAATAGGGAGTAGTAGTCCCTGGGGTTGAGTTAGTTCATAAATTTTATCTGTCCAAAGTTCGAGAATTGGCTCAGTATCGGGGCTATTTTTTTGACTTTTGAGATTATTAATTAATTGTGGCAAAAATTTACCTGTCGGTTCCAGGTAACGTACTCCATGATCGGCGCGACTTCCTGAGACTCGGCGAGTTGCCATGCGACCCCCCACTCCCCTAGATTTTTCCAACACCACTACCGAATAACCAGCTTTCTGTAGTTCTTGAGCGCAGACTAAACCAGCGATCCCTGCACCAATGACGGCAATATCAAATTTTTGCGACTTGTTCATAATTTTTAAGATTAAAATAAATATTTTATGTTATAATAATTAATTGGTTAATCTTAATCTTAAAGTTGGCTTTAGTTAAACTAAATTAAAGTATAATCATAGTGCTTTGTGTGCGTGGAGGGAATGTAAGTTGGATGAACTAACAGCAGCACTGGAATTGGCAACAGAAGAGGAGTTACAACAGTTAACAGGACTTTTGTTTGGGCGCGGGATCAATCCTTTGGATTATTTCCAGACTCCTCTACCAATAGATGTACAAAGTCGCGATCGCGAAGCTTGGTTAGATGCACTAGACCAGAGATTTCGTTATCTGGCAGCCGATGGTATGACAGTATTACGGGGACATACCCAGAAAGTAAGTTATCGGCAAGCTTTAATTAAGGTCTGTAGCTATCTAAAGATTCCCTATTCTCAAAAGCTTTCAACCACAGATTTAGAAGCAGAGGTATTTCTCCATGTTTTAGGTCGAACCTGGAAACGTTTGCCTCGATCCCAACAAGATATCTTAGCTCAAAATATACAAAATTCTCTGGCTGAATGTAATTTTCCTCAGCCTCTACCAATATCAATACAAAAAGATCCATTAAATTTACTCTTTAAAGGTAGTACCGCTTTTGCAGTCAGTTCGGTATTGAAACCAATATTACTAAAGCAGTTAGCTCGTCAATTCGCTATTCATTTTGCTAAATATGAAGTGGCAAAAGCAGCATTAGTCAAAGGCGGAGCAACAGCAGCAGCTCAGTTTCAAAGTCACGTCACTATGCAAATGGCTAATCGAGGGATGGCTCTTAGTGCAGCTCGTTACGGCGCAGTACGGACAGCTTTAGGATTTTTAGGGCCGATGTTGTGGACTTGGTTTTTGGCCGATTTGGGTTGGAGAGCGATCGCCACAAATTATGGTCGTGTGATTCCTGCTGTTTTTGTTTTGGCCCAAATTCGGTTGTTAAATTAGCAAGGATGTGTTAAATGTTAGGTTTTAGTTTAGAGTTATATAAAGTTCTAACGTAATTTAATAATTATAGATTTTGGTTGAATAAAATAGCAGTCAAATTAAGTCGAGCAATTAGAGAAAATTTCTATTAGAGTAATTGAACTAGAAGACAAAATTATAGTAGGATAAATTCCAGATTGTTAACCCTTGTTTTAATTACCAGTTTTTAGGAGAACAGAAATGAGTCTGAATATTCAAGGTGTAGTTAGTTCTATTAAGGAAGAGCTAGCTCCCCAGTTCGAGGAAAAATTACGCAGTTATTTAGTACAACAAGATCGAGACTGGTTAATTGAGCAAATTATACGTTTAACTTTAGATTCTTTCTATATAAAAAAGAAAGATATTAAAGCTATTCAAGAACAAAAAGCTCTAGAGCGACTTTCAAGAATAGAACGCCTCAAAGACATGGCACTGGATAGAGAAAAATTAAATGATTTTCTCAAAAAGTATGATAAAAGAAATCGCAGTCAACTAATAGAAGATGGCTATTTAATTAATAATCCTCCCGAAAAAGGAACTGACTTAATAACAGAAAAATATCGGAGTAATCAGGGAAATGAATTACTAATTCTAGCTAAAGATATACTTTTTGCACTACTATTTGGAGAAGAAAGTAATCATGTTCAATTTACTAGAATTGAACAGGAATTATTAACATTAACTGTACCCAGGTTCAAATCTAAATCATTAAATTTTATGAAGGCAACAACAGAAATTAGTGGTTTGGGCACCTGGCAAGATCCGGATAGTGTATCTAATGATTCACGAGCAGATAATATTATTTTGCAGGTCGAGTATGGAGAAATAGAAGGAGAATTAATCGGCAATGGTATTGTAACTTGCTTAAGCTTAATCAATAATCTAGAAATTAATGAGCAAATTCTCTATGCAAGAATGATAAATGTTGAAGAAAGTACCTTAATTACTTAAATTTATTAGGACTTATGCAAAATAAGGTATTTCTGTAATTGCGAGCGACTGTATCTAGCACAATTAAATTTTTTGTGACTACCATTCATCTCTAATTTGTTGTTGATATTTCATACCATTTATCAAAAGTAATGCTATAGTTGGAAACTGCCCAAATAACCATCAAAATAACAAATATTATTGAATACTTATATCACGTCAATAAATAGTATTTATAAATATAAATTCCAAGTATAGCAAAGTTTTTGAGAATTGGTATCAGAGGGTCTATACTAAGTTTGATTGCGCCTCCATACTTAGCTAAGTCTACATTTTGTAGTTCTGTTTTTAACTTAGAAGCAGCCAATAACTTTTCAATTTATTGCCAGTCTTGATAGTCAATCAAAACTTCTACAGGACGCATGGTTTCATCGGTAACTATTTTCTTTTTAAAATTTATCATAATTTTCTCCTATCTATGGATAAACTATTCCTCACAGACTTTTTGATTTGAATAGGAACGTTGTATGCAACGTCCCTACAGGGTTATCATTTTTTAGTGTAGTTCATTAACCTGAAAACTCTCCAAGTCAAGCAAATTAAACAGACATTACATCTGCTTTTACATGACTAACAGTTGCCAAAGCTTCCACTAAACTACGAACAGCAGCAACCATCGCCACTTCATTGTTCAATTTATTAATAGCACTACCAACACCAACACCAGCAGCACCAGCAGCGATCGCTAATGGAGCAGTAACATTAGAAATGCCAGAAGCACACAACACAGGTATACTTACCGCACGAGAAATTTCATAAGCGGCTGCAATAGTAGGAGCAGCTTTTTCAATTAATCCCAAAGTTCCAGGGTGAGTTGGTTTAGCAATGACAGCACCTTCAGTTTGAATAATATCAGCACCTGCTTTTACTAACTCAGTAGCTAGTTGTACTTGGCGATCTAATTCTAAAAGATGAGGAACAGTTACAGAAAGAGTAATATTAGGTAAAAGTTTGCGAGTTTCTTGAGTTAACTGTAAAACTTCCTCTGCTTCAAAGCGCATTCCTTGAGCATAAAATGCTTCATAGTTACCAATTTCAATTAAGTCAGCACCCGCTTCTACTGCTGGTACAAATTTAGCAGCTTCAATGGCAGACACACAAATAGGTAAGTTGGTTAAATTGCGTGCCATTTCTACTAAGCTAGGATCGGCAGCAATATCAAGAAAGGTTGCTCCACCTAAAGTTGCCGCTTTAACTGTTGCTGCGACTCTATCTTTATCAAAATTAGTCAAACCACTAATAACTTTTAGAGCTTGGCCATTTTTTAATGCAGTCTGTAATCTAGATTCAGTCATCATTGAACTTAATCCTTTAATCTATAATTTTCTCTACATTATTGTGCCACGGAGATAGTCCCTGTAGTAGCGTGTCTAGACTAAAATTGTGGGTAAAAAAACTTAATCCCCTAATCCCATTCCCTTGCAGGGAAGGGGAAATAATCTGCCTTATCCTTGTAGGAGATGGGTTTGGGGAACGGTCTTAATCAAACTAATAAATACTCATAAATTTAATAATTACATATATGAACAATCAACAATTTTCAGTAATCCCTGATACTTCTAACTATTGGTTAAAAAATGCTCATGTACCTGTGTGTCTTATAGAAACTGACTCAGAGATATCAAGTGACACTAGGGAAGGTTTGTCTTTAGTAAATATAGAAATTAAAAACGGAATCATCACACAAATTGTCCATTCCTCGGCAAAGTTATCTTCAACTGGGGACATTCCTACTGTTGACCTGAAAGGTGGTATGGTATGGCCATGTTTTGTGGATATGCACACCCATCTAGATAAAGGACATATTTGGGTGCGATCGCCTAACTTAGATGGTAGTTTTAATGGTGCTTTGGATGCGGGTGCTAGGGATGCGGGAAAATATTGGAATGCTGAAGACATTTATCGGCGGATGGAATTTGGTCTCAAATGTAGTTATGCTCATGGTACAAAGGCTATTCGGACTCATCTTGACTGTTTTGGAGAACAGGTAAATATTAGTTTGGAGGTATTTCAAACATTACAAAAAGAGTGGGAAGGTAAATTAATATTGCAACCTGTTTCTTTGGTTACTGGGGATTATTATCTTACTGAAGCTGGAGAAAAATTAGCCGATCAAATTGCTGATGTTGGTGGGATATTAGGAGCGGTTCCATTTATGAGTTCAGATGTAGATAATCAATTAGATAGATTATTTAGTCTGGCGAAAGAAAGACAATTAGATTTAGACTTACATACTGATGAAAATGGAGACCCTAATTCTAGGGTTTTACATAAGGTTGCTGAGAAGGCAATTAGTCATCAATTTTCTGGGAAAATTATCTGCGGACATTGTTGTAGTTTAGCTGTACAAACTCCTGAAAAAGTAATAGAAACTTTGGAGTTAGTTAACGAAGCTGGTATTAGTATTGTTAGTCTGCCAATGTGTAATCTTTATCTGCAAAATAGGCAAGATAATTATACTCCGAGATGGCGGGGTGTGACTTTATTACATGAATTGAAAAAACAGGTAATTTCTGTTGCTCTTGCCAGTGATAATTGTCGCGATCCATTTTTTGGATTTGGCGACCATGATGTTTTGGAAGTGTTTAATATGTCGGTGAGAATTGCTCATTTAGATATGCCTTATGGAGATTGGCCGAATGCTGTGACTAAGACTCCTGCCGATTTAATTGGTTTGCCTAATATTGGTAGAATTAAAGTTGGGTTGTCTGCCGATTTAATTCTGTTTAAAGGTAGGAATTTTAGCGAACTTTTATCACGGTCTCAACATGATAGGGTGGTGTTGAGAAATGGTCGAGTTATTGATACAACTTTACCTGATTATTGTGAATTAGATAGTTTGTTTGAATAGGATAAAAATTTACGGGAGTAATAGGAGGAAAATTTACGGGAGCAAGATGCTCCCACTATTAAACAATTGAATTTTGACAGATGTAGGTTGGGTTTTGCTGCGCAACATGTAAAGCGACAGCGCAACCCAACATATACTTGATCTAATCATAAAAATCGAAAAAGTTTGATGAATAAACCGAAAATAACAAAATTTTATCCTTGCCCTTGTTGTGGTTATTTAACTCTAGAAAAACCACCACCAGGAACATATCAAATCTGCCCAGTTTGTTTTTGGGAAGATACTAATAATTTTGAGGAATGGGGCACAAATTATTGTACTTTGAGACAAGCACAGCAAAATTTTAATCGTTGGGGAGTTTGTGAAGAAGAATGGGGATATTTGGTAAGAAATCCGACTGAAAGTGAAGCTAGACTGCCTAATTGGAAAACTTTAGACGAAAAATTAGAGATTTTTAAACAACAAGTTATTCAGGCTATTCAGGAAGCATTTGCTGGAGTCAAGCTAGAGGATGGAATTACTTTAATTGAAGCTCGGATGATTGATGATTATATGTTTAATGTTTCTCTAAAAAAAGAAGATAAGTACGATCGACGGCAACAACAAATTTACCATAATATTCTAGCTAAAAATGGAGGAGTATATATTTCCCAAGATTTAGTTAAAAATTTATCTGTTGAAGAATTATTACCCAATAATTGGCAGGATACTAATGATAAGTTAATTGAAAATTTATCTGATATTTTAAGCTTTTTCGATGAAAAAGGCTATCGTTTCTATCTACCTGCTTATATTTTATGGACAATCAATAATTATGAGACCTCCAATAGCACTTCTATTGACTCTACAATGTTTTCTTTAATTCCATCCTCTTTTAATCTATCTCGTAGAGAATTTTTTACCAGGGAACAATCAAAAGCAATTTGTAAATTTTTACGTTTTATGAGTATTGATGATAATTACGGTCAATATAATACTTTTGAATCATTAGAATATTGGGGGCAATTTTGTCAACCTTTAGATGATGAAGTTGAATAAGTTATTAAGTAGGAATTTCTAAGAAAAACAAACAGGATATGAGGAGGAAATGTAGTAATCAATTTTATCTAATATTATATTGTTAGAAGTTTTAAAACCAGTGGTCATTTTTCCAATTTTCCTTTACTAAATCCTTATTAATAGATACAAAATATGAATCGACGCAAACGTAAAATATTACAACGATATCAACAAGGTGAACGGAATTTCCAAGGAGCTAATCTTAGAGGTCTGTCTTTTAAGGGAAAAGATTTGTCTCATGCAGATTTCAGTTTTGCTGATATTCGGGGTACTAATTTTCGTGGGGCAAATCTAACGGGGGCGAAGTTTTGTGGAGCTAAGGCAGGGTTACAGAAACGTTGGGTGGTAGTTTTGCTTGCTAGTTCTTTTGTTTTAGTTGGTATATCACTTTTTTTGAATTCACTCATTTCAAATTTGATATTGCAAATATTTCAGTCAAGTAACTTAGAACCTCAAATTTATCGTTTGGTATCCTTAATTCCAATTATTACACTCTGGATAGCGTTTATTTGTCAAGGAATAGAAAACGCCTTCGTCCTAGTTGGAGGCTTTGCTGTAGCCGCAGGCATGGTTGGATTTATCGTTGGAGCCGGAGCCTTCGTCTTCGCCGGAACCTTTGCCTTAGCCTTAGGTGGAGCCTTCGCCGGAACCCTAGCCTTTATCCTAGCCTTCGCCGGAGCGGGATCCTTAGCCTTAGCCTTCACTGTAGCCTTAGCCTTATATGCATCTTTAGGCCCCTTGATCGAAGCCGGAGACTTCGTCACAGTTGAAGCATTACCACAAACTCTTTTCAGTTTTTACCTTGTTTATCGAGCAACAGAAGGAGATGAAAAATATGTTTTTATTGTTAACACAGCTATTGCTTTTGCTGCCATAGGTGGAACATCTTTTGGAGATGCAAATTTAACCGATGCTGACTTTACTAATGCGACTCTCAAAAGTACAGATTTTAGAGGAGCGAACATAACCCATGCTTGTTGGAAAAACACTATAAAACTCGACTGCATACGACCAGGAAAAACTTATCTAAAATATGCCAAAGTCAGAGAGTTAGTAAAAACTGGTGAAAGTGAAAATATAAACTTAAATCGCTTTGACCTCCAAGGAATTAATCTTAAAGGAGCCAACCTAAAAAATGCCAGTTTCATAGAAGCAAATCTCAACTTAGCCAACCTTCAAAATACAAACCTTTCTCGTGCCAAATTAGTAGGAACATTTTTAGACCAAGCTAACCTCACAGGCGCAACTTTAACCGGAGCTTTTCTTGAAGACTGGGGGATAACAACCACAACTAAACTAGATGGTATCAAATGCGATTATGTTTATATGCGTCTGCCTCCAGATAAACGACCAGACTTTCTCAAACTTCCACCAGAAGAAAGTTTGGATGAGCGTCTGCGCCGAAAACCTGCCGATGAAGATAAATATTTTGAAGAAGGAGAATTTGCAGAGTTTATCAAACCTTTAGTGAATACCTTAGACCTTTATCATAATCAAGGAGTAGACCCCCGAATAGCTGCATATTCATTTGAGAAACTACAAAAAGACCATCCAGAAGCAGAAATAAAAATGCGTTCTATGGAGGTTCGAGGGGAAAATAATGACAAATTATTGATTAGAGCTGACACTACACTTGAAGCTGACCATTCAGTTTTAGATAAAGAATATTTCAATACTTATAATGAGTTAAAAGCACTTTCAGGAGAACAACTTCGAGCAGTATTGGCACAGAGAGAAAAGGATATTGAATGGTATAAAGGTGTATTAAGTGCAGCAGTTAATCGCCCTAGTGTTAATATAGGAAAGTATAGTAGTAAAGGAGATACAAAAATGGCAGAAAGTAGTGGAGACCAAATTCATGCTCGTGAAATTCATGGAGCAGTTAGCAACAAAGGAGAAATTTATGGTTTAGCTGGTAGCGGAGGAGAGATTAAAGATTCTGCAAAAATTGCTCGTACAATTTATGAATCTCAGGAACCAAATTTAGCACAAGCAGCAAAAGATATTCAAGAATTATTAGAGCAACTAGATGAAACTTACTCATCAGATACAACGGCAGGGAAAATGAAAATTGCTACAGAAGTAATTACACAAATTGATAATAATTCAACTAAAGCAGAAAGAATATTCAGTGCGATAAAAGCTGGTGGAGTTTCTGCCGTTGAACAATTACTAAATCATCCTGCTAGTAGCTTTGTTATTGCAGCATTGGAAGATTGGCAAAAGACTAAATAAATTAAATAATTTTATTAGTTATTGTAATATAATATGCCGATAATCAGCGATAAAAAAGTTTTTGTTTGTAGTAGGGCTTTAGCCCGAAGTATAGATAGGGCTGAAGCCCTACTACGAACTTTAATTATAAACTCAAACGTAGATAATATTAAGTCATTGCGACTGGAACGGAGCGGAAGGAAGCAATCTCCTAGACTCTTGAGATTGCTATCCTGACGGACTGCTTCGCAAACGCTTCGCTCGCAATGACGGTTTTCATTCGGATTATATATAACATTATAAATTAAATAATTTGGTTATTTATTGTAAGTCATTGCGACTGGAACAGATTCCTTAGATGGCTTCCTATCGTCGCAATGACTACTTTTCATTATCTATCAATAAAGATGGAGAAATATGGAAAAAATTAGCTAGTTCTTGAATTTGATTTTCTGATAGTTTACATTTGCTATTCAATATTTCTAATACCATAAATTCATTGCCAAAAATAGGAACTAAATCTTGAGGAGAAAGTTGAAATTCTTCTAATAAAGCTTTCAGAAGTTCAACACCTCGAATAGTAGGAATTGGTTCGTGTTCTTCTTCATATTCATAGACTAACATTCCTAAAACTTTTAGATAGTCGCGATCTTCTTTTGTTAGGGAACCTTTGTCTAAAATAGAATTAATCCGATTTTGAGTAGCTATTAATTCAGTTTCGTTAGTTATGGGGCGAGGGGGAAATGTAGTAATTAATTCTAGATAATAATTGTTAGGAGTTTTGAAACCAGTCGTCATTTTTCCAATTTTCCTTGTCGTATTCGGAGTGCGTTAGTACAGCGCGAATAAAAATTATTTTGTACTCGTAATCAATGTAAGTAATGAGTCGATAATTATTTCCTCCAATATTAAAGACAGTAAAATTTCCAACTAAGTCTGCTGAAGGAAAGATTTGCCGTAAATCATTAAAGTTTTGAAACTCTGCATCTGATACCCTATTATACCATAGCAAAAGTCCAGGTTTAGCATTAGAATGTTTTTCCCAGTATTCTCTCAGTGTCCTCCGACTGATAATACGCATAAAGAGCGATCGCTACTTATTGATGTTATTCAATTATATCACAATATCTTTCAAAAAACTTCTTATTATCACAGCAACTACTTTTGAAGCAATTCTATATAATAATGTTAAAATAATCTTTTACTCAAAATTCCAATGACAACAACTAAAACAATACAAATAAATTGGGATGCCCTAGCATCAGAACTAACAGATATCGAAATTATTACCGAGCCAAATCAAGTAATTAAACTTTCCTTAGACTATTATCATTTCAGCCCTGTTTTACAATCGCAACTGAAAGATAAAAAGGCTGATTTAATTGTACGTCCTACCAATGAAGCAGAGGTTTTACAAATAGCTAAAACTTGTGTTAAATATCAAGTACCTTTAACAGTTAGAGGTGCCGGAACTGGTAACTACGGACAATGTATTCCTTTGGAGGGAGGGGTAGTTCTCGACACTACAAAAATGAATAATATTAATTGGATTAAACCTGGTTTATCTTGCGTCGAACCAGGAGTAAAATTAGTTGCTTTAGATAAAAAAGCCAGAGAAATTGGTTGGGAAATCAGGATGTTTCCCTCAACTTATCGCATCGCTACAATTGGTGGATTTATTGGTGGTGGTAGTAGTGGAATAGGTTCAATTAATTATGGTGGATTGAGAGATAGAGGTAATGTTTCTGCTGTCCGAGTTGTTACGATGGAAGACGAACCAAGAGTTATAGAATTGCGCGGCGATGATGTACAAAAAGTTAATCATGCTTATGGAACAAATGGAATTATTACTCAATTAGAAATACCTTTGGCTCCTAGTTATCCTTGGGCAGAATTAATTGTGACTTTTGATGATTTTATGACCTGTGCAAAATTTGCTCAAGCATTGGGAGATAGTGATGGAATTGTCAAAAAATTAATTACAATTTTTGCTTGGCCGATACCTAGTTTTTTTGCTGGTTTAAAAAATTCAATTCCTGAAGGAAAACATTGTGCTTTTTTGATGGTATCTGAATATAGTTTAGAATCTTTGCAAGATTTGCTTAAAGAATTTAAGGGCGAAATTTGTTATGAAAAAACTGGTGAAGAGGCAAGTAAAGGTACACCGATATATGAGTTTACTTGGAATCATACAACTTTACACGCTCGGAGTGTAGATACAAATTTGACTTATTTACAAAGTGGTTTTCCAAGTGATAAAAATCTGGCATTTGTAGAAAAAATGTATCGGCATTTTGGCGATGAAGTAATCATGCACTTAGAGTTTATGAAAATGGATGGTAAAACTACACCAGTCGGTTTACAAATTGTTCGTTATAGTTCGGAAGAAAGGTTGAATGAAATTATTGAATATCACGAGGAAAATGGGGTAATGATTTTTAATCCTCATACCTATATTTTGGAAGATGGAGGAATGAAAACTACAGACTTTGAACAGTTAGAATTTAAGCAAAAAGTAGACCCTTATGGTTTATTAAATCCTGGAAAAATGAAAGCGTGGTTAGATAATTGATAATTAATAATGGATAATTGATAATTAAATAAACAAGATTTCCGCACTTGGTTCAATCCTCTCGGTTTTAACCAAAGATAATTAATAATTACAGTGCTTCCTATTCATCCTTATTTATAACTATTCAACCAGACATAATATTAGCGCGTATCTACAAAAAAAATAGCCCCTAAGTATATAGGGACTACAACTTAATGAAACACACACAAACACATACATAAATAAAAGTAGAAGAAATTATTGATATTTTTTTTGAGGTACTCCTTAATTGCTAATCTCTATGTTTTAATCATCTCCTAAATTTTGGCGAAGTGGGATAATGTGCATGAGTCATCACAAAAAACCTTGTTCCTGTGAGTGGACGTGCAAAAAAATGCACGTTATATCATGTCTGGTTGAATAGTTATAAATAAATGAGGGACAAGTCAGGAGTCAGGAGGAGAGGGAATTACAAACATGAGCGTAGTTACAACGATTGGAGAATTTTTTTATGTCCAATCAAGCGGATTTGATATTACGCTTGGTATTAATCAAACCACCAAGGATTAGGAACAGAATTTACTTTAGTTAAAATCGCTTTTTTCCGCAAAAATCTTTTCATACCATCAGCACCCATTCGGGAATTACCTAAACCAGAAAACTTAAAAGAATTTTTTTCTCCTTCATTTATTAACGCTGTTAAACCTGCATCATTAATACTAATTCCACCAGCATTTATCTGATTAGCAACTGCTAAAGCTTCAGTTTCAGAACCTCCAAATACAGCAGCACTTAAACCATAAATCGTATCATTTGCTAACCTAATTGCTTCTTCGACAGTAGCAAAAGACATAACTGGTATTATCGGTCCAAAAGTTTCCTCAGTCATTATTTTCATACTATGATTTACTTGACTTAAAACCGTAGGTAAACACCAGAAACCACCATCTAACTTTTCTACATTTCCTCCACAATGAATAACTGCACCTTTGCTCACTGCATCTTCTAAATGTTCGGTAATAATATCTGCCTGTTTATCTGAAATAATCGGTCCAATTTCTCCAGATTCAATATTAGGATAATTTAACTTCAGACTTTTGGCTTTTTCGGTAATTTTAGTAATAAATTCTGTAAAAATTGACTCGGCTACATAAATACGTTCAATCGATAAACATGACTGTCCTGCATTAACAACTGAACCCCATAAAAGTGCCGATGTTGCTAACTCTAAATCTGCTGACTCAAGAACTATTGCTGGATCTTTTCCTCCTAATTCTAAACAAGCTGGAATAAATTTTTTTGCCGCTGCTTCGGCAACTTTTTTACCTGTGGCAACACTACCAGTAAAACAAATAAAATCTACATATTCTATTAAATTTGCACCAGTTTCTCCAGCTCCTTCAATAAAAGTAAAAATATCCTGCAACAATGGAATAGTAGCTATAGTTTCTAACAAAGGTTGAATAAATCTAGGAGTAATTTCACTCGGTTTAATTATAACAGCACAACCAGCAAGTAGAGCTGGAATTGCATCTATTAAAGATAACAATAGGGGGAAATTCCAGGGGCTAATAATACCAACTAACTGATAAGGAATTAACTGATTTTGCAGTTGAATAAATGGAATTGTTGTAGTTTTTGTTTCCCCAGTTGCTAATAGTTCTGGTGCTAAGTTGCACCATCTATCTATACTATTAATTACAGAGTCAATTTCTATTCTTGATTCTATGAGTCTACCTGTGTCATTGACTAATGCTTTGGTTAACTTTTCTTGGTCAGCTAAAATAGATTTTTTCCACTGTTTAATTGTCTCAACTCGTTTTTCTATTCCTAACTGTTGCCACTCAATTTGTGCTTTGCGTAAACTGACACATTTAGCAGCAATTTCTGCTGCTGTTGAAGGAGTAATAAAATAATCTATTTTTCCTGTCCGTGGGTTGCGCACTTGAACTTGATTAACCATAAACTATGCTTCTTTTTTTTGATTTAGTAAATTTTAGGAATTACGAGCATATTATACCAATTTCATCAAACAATATGACAAAATTGTGCTTATTAGAAACAGGGTATGCCATTTCAGTTATCAGTTATCAGTTGTCAACAAGTATCTACTAAATTGGGGTTGCTGATTAGGTAATGCTCTTCAAGATTTATAAACTTTACAACTATAGTTTTTTAATAGATTTTTAAGATAAAAGCATGACGCATTTACCAGGGCCAATAAATTAGTATATACTATAGCAATCCTATTTTATTGGTGGTAAAAATATTATTGCTTTTTAGGTTTAAATGCCTAACAGATTATCCATTTTTAAAGAGATAATTATCAATTATTCATTATCCATTATTAATTAATGAATGTAGTATGATAGAGTGAAAAAAAACTGTCCAAATCAGATCAAATAAATGACTAATTTAGCCAAAGAATTTAGAGAATTTGAATATAATGCGTGGCAACAATCTGTAGACCAATATGATAATTCTTTTGGTTCTCTAACCAATCAAATGATTCAACCACTTCTGAATGCTGTGAACCCCCAAACAGGAACTAAAATACTTGATGTTGCTACTGGACCTGGTTATGTAGCTGCGGGTGCTGCTAAACTTCAATGTCAGGCGATCGGATTAGATTTTTCTGATGCGATGTTAAAGAAGGCTAAACAACTTAATCCTGACCTAGAATTTATCCAAGGAGAAGCCGAATCTTTACCTTTTAAAAATGAAGAATTTGATGCTGTTGTGATGAATTTTGGCATCTTACACTTGGCTGAACCTCAAAAAGCAATTAATGAAGCATTTCGAGTGCTGCGTCATCCAGGAAAATTTGCTTTTACTGTCTGGGATGTCATGGATAAATGTATTGGAATGAAGTTAGTTTATGAAGCAATTCAAGCTTATGGTAATTTAGAAGTAGATCTTCCTGAAGGACCTCCATTCTTTTATTTTAGTGAAGAACAAAACTGTATTTCTGCATTACAAAATGCAGGTTTTTCTCATCTTTTAGTAAGTAAATTTTCTTTGACTTGGGAATTAACAAATGCTGATGAATTGCTTGATGCTTTTTATCAAGGCACGGCAAGAACAGGTGGTTTGCTTCGCAATCAAACTGAGGAAAATCTTGCAAATATTAGGACTAATATTCGTCAAACATCACAGCCTTATTTTGATAAAAATAAATTGGTTTTACCTATGTCTGCTTTAGTAGCATCAGGAACAAAATTATGACTAATTTAGTAGGATTTTGAAATACAAATTTTATTGGGTAATTTCATTAATGGATAATGAATAATTGATAATTGATAATTATCTCTGGTTAAAACCGTGAGGGAATATGTATAAGGAAATATTATTTCCTCTCTTGGTCGATTGGATATGGGGAGGAGACCTTGCCATCCCATCCTAGGTCATGCTCCGCAAACGACCGCTTTTTTTCCCATGAAAGGGGAGGGTTTTAACCTGAATTATTTAATCCCCATTCCTTAATTATTAATTATAAGGAGGCTAGCTGTTAACAGCTATTGCTTTTAGTAGGCATTCAAAACTTTATTAATTGAGCCAGAATTAAATCTTACTACAAAATACTTTAAAGTCTATATTTATTTAAACTCCGTCCTTAAAAGGAGTGTCTTATTCTGCTTGATCTGACTGTTAATAGCTGAATGCTTACATTATTAATTATTAATTGTTGAAGTATTAGATAATATCCTGTTTTGCCAACTCTTCAATAGTTGCAACTTGAGTTTCAATAAAATGTTTTCGTTCCACAACTCCACTATCCATAGTATTAGGAGGATAACCATGAAACTGACGATAACTTTCTGCATAAGCATCCCACCGTTGTCTTGCTAATAAATTTTTCATTCCCACTTGATGGCGATAGTTGCGCAGAGCAGTAATATCAATTTCTGCATAAGCTGCCATACTTTCCCCTTGCCCAGTTTCTGCTAATACTAAACCTCGATAGTCGAGAATTTTGGAACCCCCATCAACCGAAGCTTCAGCAATAGGAGTATTGGCAATACCAGCAGTATTAGCAGAGACAACATACATCATATTCTCCACAGCACGGGAAACTTTTGCTGCTTCTTTAGGCGATCGCGCTTGCCCATAAATTTCCGAGGTAGGATGGAGTAAAATTTCTGCCCCCCGCATCGCCAAACATCGCGTCACTTCTGGGAATAAAATTTCATCAGAGGCGACAGCAGCAAGATTACCGATCGCTGTTTTCGCCACAGGAAACACACCCTCTAAACCGTAACAGTCAAGATATTTATCCCAAACATCGTGGGGAGTAGGAGCAAACATGGAGTTGAGACGACGATAGCGTAATACCATATTGCCACTGGGGTCAAAAACAAAGCAATTTTGAAAATATAGTTCGGGAAAATTGGGGTCAAGTTCGTAAGCATTGCCTGCCAGAAAAATAGCATTCTTTTGGGCAATTTCTCCCAGGCGATCATAAAGTGGGTCATTCATTTCTAAACAAGCTTTGTCCGCCCAACTTTTCAAAGACTCCGCCATCGGGAAACTTGTAAGGAAATATTCTGGTAACTGGACTAATTTACAGTTAGGCCCAATAAATGCTTTACTAGCAGCTATTTGTTGGCCGATGCGATTAATAGTTTGTTCGATGAGCGATCGCGCTTCTGAGCGGTCATTGGCCTTATTTACAGCCTCAGCCTTAACTTGGAGGGCCAAAGCTTGGAAAGGGGGTATTTGGTGAATGGATTTTGTCATAATTTACTAACTAATACCAATTTCAAAAAATATTGCTATGTTAACCTTTTCTAAAAGTCCTATTTAGGGTTTGCTGAAAAAGTCTTATGGGTGAGGGTAGGAGTCAGGAGTCACGAGGAGTGGGAAATTTAGAGGAGGCAGAAGGAAGAATTATCCCTGGATTTTTCTGCCTCGCGTCAACCAAAATCTTAACTTTTTGCAGGTATAGACAACAAAAACCTTGTACTTTTTGAGGACCGAGAAAGGCTAAAACCTTTATCTGTCAATGCTTTTATATTTAATCAGCAAACCCTATTTAAACCCTTGTGCCAGCAAAAGTCCTAAAGCTGATAACTGGTAACTGGTAACTGATAACTGATAAAAAGGGGCGTAAAATATTACGCCCCAGCAAAATATATAACTGTAGTTAAAGTGTAAGAACGAAAAATAGTCTACTCAAGATAGCTTAGGAAGCTGGATCTTGATCTTGATTTATTTGCCGTTCTATAGTCTGAATGGCCGCATTAAGTCCAGCCAGTCTGGTTTCTAGGTCATCTCGCATCCACTTGAGGAATTTGAGTTTATTCTCCTGCTGGGCCTTACGAGATTCTGGTTGAAAAAAGTCCCAACCACAGCAGGACTTAGCAAAGAATGGAAACATGGACAATACTCTCAACTCATCCTTACTTAATATTTTGAAACAAAAATTCTGGAATAGTAAGGAATAATTACCTAAATTCAGAAGTTAGAAGTTAGAAGTCAGAGGTTAGATAGGAGGGAAAGTCGTCAGATTGGCGATATACAGAAATTAATTTCTTGCTGTGATTATATTTGAGAAGCATTCAGAATCTTTCCGCCAGTAATGGGAACCACTTTACTTTTGACTTTTTTTAACTGCCACCCATCTCCTTTATTTCTTTTTCAGACAAATATTTTTCAGTAAGCTTAACACCAACGGCAGATTCTCCTTCAAAAACTGAGCCAGTAGTCAGTTCTTCAAGACGCTTCTTTACTTTTACTTGTATAATTCCTGATATAGGAACATAACCCACTTTAGAAATAATCTCTTTGTTAGTCACATCTATTTGGTAATCAACAAAAGCTTGAACAGGAGGCATTGTTTCTAGGGAATTTTTATTCACATATAAAAATAATGGACGAGATAGGGGAGTATAAGCACCATTAGCGATCGTCTCCTGACTTGGTTCGATACATTGACCACTACTATTCTCAATACTAATCAATTTCAAAACATCTTTGTTATTTTCATAATAGGCAAGACTAAGGAAACCCAAACTACCCCAGTCAGATTCGACGCCCTGAATAATAATATTATCATCTTCGCTAGCTTTAAAGTCCTTTCGGCTTTTACCTGCTGCTCCAACAACAGCATCAGTAAAGTAATCATAAGTGCCAGAGTCAGTATCAGGAGCATAAAGACGCAGGGGTTCTTCGGGAAACTTCTCACGAATTTGTTTCCAGTTGGTAATTTTATCAGCATCATCAGGCTGCCAAATTTTTTTTAATTCCTCTATAGTTAGACAGTCTGACCAGTCATTGTACTGGTTGGCAATAATAGAAATAGCATCAAAGGCAATAGGAATTTCAACGAACTCTATTCCGTTTGCCCGACACAGATCGATCTCAGACTTTTTAATGGGACGGGAAGCATTTGATATATCCGTGTCCCCAATACAGAACTTTTTCAGTCCAGAACCAGAACTAGATATTCCCACAATTACCTCAAGATCAGGATTATCCTGCATAAAATTTTGAGCCATTGTATCGGAGATGGGAAAAATGGTACTTGAACCATCAACTAGAACATAGCTTCTTATCTCTTCTTCTTCTGAAGTTACTGCTGCGGAGGGAGTCTCAATAAGTTCTGTTTTCTTCTCCCCACCCACACAGGCAGTTACTAGCAGGAGTAAGGCTAATGTAAAATAATGAAGATACTTGTATCTTAATTGAATTCCCAAGTTCATAGATTTTTTTGATAATGGTGTTTTTATTTAACAATACAATATATAATTTTATCACTGGTAAATATTGATGAAAAATTAATTTTTTCCTAAAATTTAGATTGGATTTTTAGGTAGTAACTACCATTGTCATAGAACTACCTAAAGAAAAGAAACTCTGAATTTAACTCAAAAATCTAGATAATATTTTAACTTACTCTTACCTAAAAATCAGGAAATATAATTATGATTGCTCAATCTAGTATGTATTCATCACCTCTACAACAAGCTATTGACCGTCATCCCTTAACTGTGACTCCAGAAACTCCTCTGGTAGATGTACTCAAACTAATGAGCAAGTTACATAATAGTTGTGCTTTGCCCAATGTGAATACATCTGAAAATGAGCAGGTCGATCAATCAATATTATTAAACCAAGAAAAAGCCACAAGTGTTTTAGTAGTAAAAAATATATCTGTTGAGCAAGAACAAAAGCATAATTCACAATCTTCTCTATTAGGCATATTTACTGCCAGTGATCTTGTCAAATTAATTGCTACCAATAAATTTAATAATCTACAAAAATTATCAGAAGATGTGCATATTAGCGAGGTAATGACATCTAATGTTATTACTCTCAAAGAATCAGACGATCAAGATTTATTTACAGCTTTGTCTCTGTTCCGGAAACATAAAGTTAGTCATCTACCAGTCCTAGATAGTAAAAGTCAAATAGTTGGTGTTGTGACACCAGAAAAAATTCGCCAAGTCCTACAACCTTCTAACATGCTGAGATCAAGACGAGTAAATGAAGTAAAAAATGATAGTGTTACAGTAACAATCTCAGGAACAGCATCATTGTTGAAAGTTAGTCAACTGATGGCAGAAAATAAAGTGAATAGTGTAATTATTACACAGAAGAAAAAAGTGCAAACACAAAGTATCGAAAAACCGATTGGTATAATTGCTAATGATGAGATTGCACAAGCCTATTTTATTGATATGGATTTGGCAAAAGTACCTGTAAAGAAGGTAATGAAAACTCAAATGAATTTTCTGCAACCAACAGATTCTCTATGGGATGCTCATAAAAAAATGTTGCAGGCACAAGTGCAACTATTGATAGTATGTAGCGAACAAGGAGAGTTACTGGGAACAGTAAATCAGACAAGTTTACTTCAAGTCTTAGATCCGACAGTAATGTTTGGATTAGTCAGAAAATTACGAGCTGATGTCAATCAACTACAAGCAGAAAAATTTGAGTTGTTACATAACCGAAATGCAGAACTAGAAAAAGAAGTTCAAGCCCGAACAGCAGAAATACAGGAACAGTTAGAGCGCGATCGCCTCTTGGCCAAAATTGCTCTCAGGATTCATCAATCCTTAAATCTAGATGAAATAATTAATGCTGCCGTTACAGAAGTGCAACAATTTTTGAAAGCTGATCGAGTGGTACTATTTGAAGTCAAATCTCCAAAAGTAACGAAGATAGTTGCTGAGTCAGTAGATAATAGTTGCCATTCTTGGATGGGCGATCGAGCTTCTTCTGAATGCTTAATGTCAAGTCTAAAAATTAAGAAAAATAAGATTCAGGCAATTGCAGATATTGAGCAAACAGATTTAGCTATAGAACAAATTACGAATTTGCAAAAAAAGCAGGTAAAATCTTTCTTGATAGTACCCATTTCTCAAGATGGGCAATTATGGGGAATTATGTGTACTCAAGAATACTCAGGCATTCGAGATTGGCAACCATCTGAAATTGATTTATTGCAGCAAATA
Source organism: Dapis purpurea BLCC-M126 (assembly GCF_050015975.1). NCBI lineage: Bacteria > Bacillati > Cyanobacteriota > Cyanophyceae > Oscillatoriales > Microcoleaceae > Dapis > Dapis purpurea. The sequence continues at coordinate 93,108 of NZ_JBNHER010000214.1, forward strand.
GCAACCCAGTTAGCGATCGGTATCCAACAAGCTCAACTTTATGAACAAGTACAAACTCTCAACACAGACTTAGAAAGACAAGTACAAGAGCGTACTGCCGAATTGGAACAAAAAGTCAAAGAATTAGAGCAACTTAATATTCTCAAAGATGATTTTTTAAGTACTGTTTCCCACGAATTGAGAACACCTCTATCAAATATGAAAATGGCTATTCATATGCTGAAAGTATTCCCTATTTCAGAAAAGGGTGAAAGATATTTGAATGTTTTAGATACAGAATGTAAAAGAGAAATTGAATTAATCACCGATCTATTAGATTTACAGCGCCTAGAAGCAGGTACAGAATCCGTTGCTTTAGATACAATAGATTTAACAATTTGGCTTCCTACTATCATGGAACCTTTTAAATCACGGGTGAAAGAACGGCAACAAATTCTCAATACTACATATCCTAAACAACTACCTAAGATCCGTTCTAATAACAATAGTTTAGGCAGAATTTTAGCAGAACTTCTGAATAATGCTTGCAAGTATACTGAAGATGGTGGCGAAATCAAATTTTCAATTGAATATAACCAGAAAAAAAATAGTAAAATAAGCCCATCAGAAACTCCTGCTCCCATCAAATTTATAGTTAGTAATCCATCAGAAATTCCTGAATCCGAGTTACCTAAAATATTCACTAAATTTTATCGAGTGCCTAATGCCGATCCTTGGAAACAAGGTGGCACAGGTTTGGGTTTAGCTCTAGTAAAAAAATTAGTAGAACAGTTGAATGGAAATTTATTTGTCACCAGCAGTAATGGTTGGACAACTTTTACCGTAGAAATGCCCGCTTGAAGTCAAAAGTCAAAACTTAGAAATTAGAAATTAGAAGCTAAAGTCACAGCAATAATCACGGCAACAAACCCAGTTTCTTATTTAGGTGCTTCAGCAGTTAACAATTAATAATTACTTCTTCCTAAAAAGGAGAAGATTGACACTATTTGGAAAAATTTTGATTTTTTCCCCTTAAAAAGGGTAGGCTTTAAACCAAGGTATTTAGTTAATAATTATTAATTATTAATTATTAATTATTAATTATTCGGTAAGTCCTGATAAATTAATAACTGTAGTCAATAACTGCATTAAAGGTGCGTTCAGGGAAAAAAATACAACAGCAGAATTCTAACTCTAAGGATTGGTCATGGCCACTATGGCCAATTTTACCCTTATATCCCTATGGGCAACGGCGGACGTTAAGAAAAGAAATAGTTAAAGATACAATCTGGACTTTTGATCAACTTCAAGGTATCTTCTATGTCACTGTGCCAATTAGGATGACAGTAGTCAGAATGATTGGAGGCGGTTTGTTTGTCTATGCCCCAATAGCACCAACCAGGGAATGCGTCCGCCTTGTCAATGAATTGGTAGAAAAATATGGAGAAGTTCGCTACATTATTTTACCAACTATTTCTGGCTTAGAACATAAAGTATATGTGGGACCATTTGCGAGAAAATTTCCCACGGCAGAAGTTTTTGTCACGCCCAACCAATGGAGTTTTCCTCTAAATTTACCCTTGAGTTGGTTGGGTTTGCCAAGAAACCGCACCTACCTACTCCCTGCTAACAGTGGAGATGCACCTTTTGCAGCAGAATTTGACTACGCGACTCTTGGACCTCTTGATATTGGTTTGAGACCTTTTGCAGAAGTAGTATTCTGGCATAGTCCATCCCAAACCTTACTGGCAGTTGATACTGTTTTATCTGTACCTGCTGAACCGCCGGAGGTTTTGCATTTAGATCCCTATCCTTTATTATTTCATGCTAAAGATGATGTGTTTGATGTGGTAGAAGATACTCCGACAAATAGATGTATAGGGTGGCAAAAAATATGTTTGTTTGCATTGTATTTTCAGGTGGATGCTTTAGATGTAGTTCCTACTGGGGAAATATTGAAGAATGTGGGAAAAGCAGGCGATCGCTCGAAGCGTGCATATTTTGGTATCTTACCGTGGCGGTGGAAGTCTGACTGGCAGCGTTCTTTTACACAATTACGACAGGATGGGCGGTTATTAGTAGCGCCCATATTGCAAACTCTGATTTTAAATCGCGATCCAAAAAAGGTAATGGAGTGGGTTGAGAAGGTGGCAAGTTGGAATTTTCGGCAGATTATTCCTTGTCATTTTGATGCACCTATTCAGGCAAGTGGGTATGAGTTTAGGCAAGGGTTTAGTTTTTTAGAAAAAGATAGTGGCGGGTATTTACCAGAGACAGATTTACAATTTTTGAAACAATTAGATGATAAGCTTACAAAAATAGGGGTTTTACGTCAAAGCTGAAGAGCATTTTCTTATTTTCCCTATATATATAATAAATCAAAACTGATTTATAAACAACCGTACAAGTTTATCTTAAACAAAAAGGAATTACGATGAACGTAATCAGAGTTGTTTTGATTGAAAAGCATGACTTAAGTCGTACTGGGTTAGTAGCTGCATTGCAGATGTCTGAAGGTATCAAAGTAGTCGGAGATGCAGCTTATGGCCAAGAAGGTTTAAAAATTGTGCAGGCAACTCAGCCAGATGTGGTAATAGTTGCTCTGAATCTACCTGATATGGATGGAATTGAACTGACTCAAAAGTTGAAAGAATTAAATGGAAATCTCGAAGACTTACAAACAAAAGTCTTAGTCTTAACAACAAAAGATAGTGAAGATACTGTAATAGCTGCTTTTAGTGCTGGTGCAGATTCATATAGTCTCAAAGATGTCAGTTTTAGTAATTTACTTCAGGCTATTCAGGTTACTAATGAAGGTAATAATTGGATCGATCCGGCGATCGCTAGTATGGTAATTAAGCAAGCTCAGGAAACTTCCGATCATAATTCTCCAACTTCTCAACCAATAATAAAACTAAATGAAATGGACTGTGCGCCAGGAGGAGATGGAATAATTCAGATAGATCCTCTAACAGAAAGAGAATTAGAAGTATTACAGCTAATAGTTTCTGGATGTAGCAATGCTCAAATTGCTGAGAAGCTTTATATAACTACCGGAACTGTCAAAACCCATGTCCGTAGTATTTTAAATAAGCTATGTGCTAACGATCGCACTCAAGCAGCAGTCCGTGCTTTGCGTTCCGGTTTAGTTAGTTAAGCTCGATCAATTTTCCATTACATTAATAGTTATGGTTTCTATCTGCATTAGTCACAGATGTCAGGTTAGTCTAAGAGTTTGAATAAAAGTTTTTTCTAATCAATGCTTTCCTATTTAAAACTCACCCCAACTAATTCTTGACTTATCTTAGCTTGAAAAAGACTTTATCTATTCAGGGAAAAGTATTCAATACATTTTCCTTGAATTATTATAAAACATTACCGAATTATTAATTATTAATTGTTAATTAAATAATTGTGGTTTAAAG
>NZ_JBNHER010000215.1:0-1247 GCF_050015975.1 Dapis purpurea BLCC-M126
GGAGCATTGACTTAATCAAAGAATAACGATATAATAAGTTATAAAGCATACTATTAGACTAAGTTTGTTCACAAGTAAATGAAATCCATTAGAACCAAGCTCAAACTTAATAACAAGCAGAAAACTCTGATGGCTCAACACGCAGGCTACAGTAGGTGGTGTTACAACTGGGGTTTAAGCTTGTGGAATGTTGCTTATAAAAATGGTTACAAGCCCAATGCCCGTAAGCTAAGAGAGGTTTTTACCAACCAGACAAAGCCTTTATACCCTTGGATGAAAAACTTGTCATCTAAAGTTTACCAATATGCTTTCATAAATTTAGGTGAAGCATTCAAAAGGTTCTTTAAAAGATTAGGAAAACACCCAAAGTTTAAAAAGAAGGGTAAACATGATTCATTCACAATAGATAATTGTGGAAAACCAATAGAATTAAATGGATGGAATCATAAATTACCTTTTATCGGTATTGTTAAGACTTATGAACCCATTGAGGCGACCACCAAAAAAGTCACCATTAGTAGACTTGCAGGTGATTGGTATCTTAGCTGTAGCTATGAATTTAATGCAACAACTACACCCAAAAAAACTGATGTTATAGGAGTAGATTTAGGAGTAAAAACATTAGCTACTTTGAGTGATGGGAAAATATTTGAGAGCGTGAAATCGTATCGGAGATTTGAAGCTAAATTATCAAGAGAGCAATATCTACATCGTCATAAAAAGATTGGCTCTGTTAATTGGAAAAAAGCACAACTGAAGATAGCCAGGTTGCATAGAAAAGTAGCTAACATCCGCAAAGACGCACTTCATAAATTGACAACATACTTAGCCAAAAACCACGGCATTGTGTCAATTGAAGATTTGAATGTTAGGGGAATGTTGCGCAATCATAAGCTAGCAAAGTCTATAGCAGACCAAGGATTTTATCAGTTCAGGCGACAGCTAGAATATAAGTGCCAATGGTACGGTTCGGAGTTAGTAGTAGTTGATAGGTTTTTCCCATCATCAAAGACTTGCTCAAACTGTGGTCACGTTCAAGATATGCCATTAAGCTTAAGAACTTATGACTGCCCAGATTGTGGCATATCTATAGATAGAGATTTAAACGCCAGTATTAATTTAAGAAATGCGGTCGGCTCGGTCGTGAATGCTTGTGGATGAGTAACCGCCGACGGCCTCAGTTGAAGCAGGAAGTAAACATCAAATTGTTACGCTATGTGACGCTTTGTATCGGTTTTATAGAGCAG
>NZ_JBNHER010000216.1:0-21041 GCF_050015975.1 Dapis purpurea BLCC-M126
CTATCACTGACTAGCATAAGAATAGGTGAAGTTAGAAGAATTAAAAATCTCATAAGCTATCACTGACTAGCATAAGAATAGGTGAAGTTAGAAGAATTAAAAATCTCATAAAAAGCAGATAAAGAAGATTGAAAATTTTTAAAGATTCACTTCAATCTAGATAGACTAATGAATAAAAATCAGAATGTTATTCTCATTCAAATCTATAATTGTATAATCGCTTATTTGATTTTGCAACTGATATAAACACCCAATTCAAGAATTAAGAATTTAGAATTAAGAATTTAGAATTACCTCTCCTTGAAAAGAAGAGGATTGACGAACAGGAAAATTTTTATTTATTATCCCCTATCCAAGGGGAGGCTTTAAACCACAATATTTCGGTAATTTGGGAGAATATATTAGATAAACTGCGTTATATTCAGGCTTATATCTGCCAGTAAACCACCTATTTTTATATGAAAATTTTTCTAACGACATTCAATATTTTTGTAGTAAATATAATCCAATTAAAATAACTTGGGCTGTTTTAGAGATGAAATATAAATCGCTTTAAATTTTGCCACAACTATGACATATAAAGCAAAATATCTTATTGTCAAGTCGATTAAAAAATTACTCAACAAACAATTTAACTAGGTTCTCTCATCGCTTTAAAAAGACAACAATAGATTGTATAAAATAGGATGAAATATGGTTTAAAAGCTGCACTCGAAGACCAATTAGTACAGAAAAAAATTGAGTTGATCTTTGAAAATGATTATTATGAGCCTCCATTTGCTTATTAAAAGACACAACAGTTGATTCAATCTGGCGTTGTTTTTTTGAATAGTTATAATTGTTTTCTTTAATCAAAAATATGACTAATTAAGAAAAAATAAGAAAGAAAAAAAAATTATAATAAGAAATAAGTAACCCTAAATCTATCAATTATCAAAAATATAAAAGCAGTCCTGAAAAGACTAGATTAAAAGTACCTAAACTATTGAAGCCAATTTATTTAATTATTTATAAATGTTCAACTAGACATGATATTACTACTTTACGACTACTCAATTTTAAGCCTGAAAAACTATAGCTTGTTCCATTCAGATGCAGCATCAACAATTGCCTGCTTAATAGTTTTTTCTCCCAGCATACTCGCCTGTAAATTTTGATAAATAATTTCTTTCAACTGATCCAAATTTTTAACAGGTGGCAGTAAAACTCCTGCTTCAAAAATTTGACTAGCACTAATCACTCGCGCCCGATCTTGATTAGAAGCATTAGAAGGAATATTTTGAAAATAACTATTTTCTAACGTCTTAGTTGTAGAAGGTAAAACATTAGTCTCCTGGGTAAAAGCTATTTGATTTTGATAGTTAGTGATAAATAAAATAAATTTCAGCGCTCGATCTGGTAGTTTAGTATTGCTCGAAATAGCCAAATTCATTAACACTATACTCTTCTTATCACTCTTACCAGTAATTTGGGATTTTGGGTATGATACTTTTCCAATTTCTGGTGCATTTTCAAAGATAGCTTCAATCAATTCTGGTCCGGAAAATACCATAGCAGTTTCCCCAGCTTGATACAAATCTTCACCTGCTTGAATCCCTTGTGTCAATACTTCTTCTGGTAATAAACCTTCCCTATATAAATCAACCCAATACTTAAATACTGCTTCACCGACTGGAGTATTAAAAGCAGCTTTTCCATCAACATCTATTAATTCAGCTCCCATCTTACCAAAAGACTCTAATACTTCATTTCCTCCTTGTGGTGAAAAAGAAACAAAAAAAGCATATTTATCAGTTTTTTCTTTAATTTGTTTAGCTACCTTAGCCAACTCTGTATAATTTGTTGGAGGTCGATCGACTTCTGCCTGTTTAAATAGCTGTGAATTATAAATTGTTATATTTGTCGTACAATACCATGGAATACCAAAACTTTTGCCATTAATCTGACTAGCTTGCCAAAGATTAGGTAAATATTCATTCCTAACTGAATCTGATAAGATAGTATCCAAATTTAACCATGCATTAGGTCGAGTTAATAAATGTGCAAAACTTGAATTAAGATTAACAACATCTGGAAGAGTTTCTGTCAAAATAGCACCCTCAATTTTGCTTTCCATCTCCGACCAAGGCACATCAACCCATCGCACCGATAAACCAGGATTATCTGCCTCAAAATCAGCAATCAACTGATTAAAATAATTAGTAAACTGAGGTTGAAGCTGTATTGTCCAAAATTCAATTTCTTTAGTCTTTAAATTAAGATAGGGAGAACTACAACTAATTAAAAATGTTAGTATTAGCCCCAAAATAGCAAATACCCGAAACCTTTTCCATTGAACTATAATAAACATTTGATAAAATTTAGAAAAACATCTTAGATAATCTCTAATAATGAGATGATTTTTTACTTTCTTAAATGAGAGCTGATTGCTAGTATCAAGATCTCTGGCAATTTCCGGTAATAAATGACACATATTATGGAGATTTTTTTGACTTAGCCAAAAAAATAGTTGACAATATGGTTGGAGGTGATTTGATTGTACGCCAAAAAATTTGAATTAAAACTCAGTAACCAGGAGCGTTCAAAAATGGCTCAATGTGCTGGCTATGCTCGTTTCGTTTACAACTATGGCCTCAGTATGGTTAATGGAACTCACAGCATCACCAAAGTTAACAAACGTGGTCAGGAGGTTAGCCTTAGTTACACATTACGTATTTTAGAAGCTAAAAAAGTCTTTACTAACTATGTCAAAAAGCAACCAGAATATGCTTGGATAAATAATTATTCATCTCGCATTTACCAAAGTGCTTTTCAACATCTAGGTGAAGCATTTAAACGGTATAAAGAAGGAATCAGTAAATATCCTAAATTAAAAAGGAAAAAAGACAGACAATCTTTTACTGTTTATGATGGTAATGGAAAGGTGACAATTAGTTCTGGTCAAAAAATTAAAATACCAACATTAGGAACTTTTCGATTATGGGAATCAATTCCTTACACCACAGCAAGTCAGACTTTTACTATTAGTAGAACAGGGAAAAAATGGTTTGTTAGCTTTAGTATTGAAGCGGCTTTTTTGCCAGTTCATCCCCTATTAGATAGGCGGCAAGACGAAACTTTTGGTATAGATGTTGGGGTCAAACAATTTGCAAGTATAGCAAACCAAGAAAAGGGGAACTCCGAAATTGTAAGTTTGCCAGACTCTATTAAACTAGAGCAATTAAAAATAGCTAAGTTTCAATGGCGCAATAGGAATAAACAACTAGGAGGTAAAAGTAAACCACCTTCAAAAAATGGGATTAAATATTACAAAAAACTTGCGAAGTACCATAGTCGTGTGAAGAACATGCGTAGGGATTTCATAGAGAAAACTACTACAAATTTAGCGAGTAAAGTAAAGCACATTTGCTTAGAGAATTTAAACGTTAAAGGGATGATGCAAAATGGTAAATTAGCAGCATCTATAGCAAGGCTTGGATTTTATGAATTTAGACAACGATTGACAACCAAAATCGTAAGCTCTCGTGGGACAGTAGTGCTAGCTGACCGATGGTTTCCATCATCCAAAACTTGTCATAGTTGTGGTTACATTCATCAAGAATTAAAGCTAAGAGACCGAACCTTTGATTGCCCTCACTGTGGAATGAGAATAGACCGGGACTTGAATGCGGCAATGGTGTTATCTCAGTATGGGGAAGTTAATCAAGAAAATAGGGTAGGCTGTGCCCGAATTTACGCTTGTGAACTGGACGAGGGCGGCCTCCCAGGTTGAAGCAAGAAGCAAACATCTTTGACTGGCAAAACCCAGGTTTTACCTAGTGAATGCTCGAATTGTATAGGTATTGTATAGCAGAAAAATGGTTAATTACTTAAAAAACTTATTTAAAAAAAAGAAGCCAGGAATAGGAATAGAACTCGGCCCAGAAAGAATTAATATTGCCGAAATCCGGCAACAAGGAGATAAATTAAAATTAGTAACTTTTGCTACAGCAGAAGTACCAGAAGATGTGTTTTTTGAAGGTCAAATAATTGATGCTCCCACAATGTCGGAACTAATAGAGTCAATGATAGAAGAAAATAATATCAAAACTCGCAGAGTAGCAACAGCAATTCCAGGTAGAGAAGCAGTTACCCGTGTAATTCCTGTACCAGCAGAATTAAACGACGAAGAATTACAGGATTATATGAACCAAGAAGCAGGTTTATACTTACCATTTCCTAGAGAAGAAGCAGATGTAGACTATCAAAAATTGGGAGTTATAGTAGATCCAAATGATGACTTAGAAAAAGTACAAGTAGCCCTAGTTGCAACTAGAAAAGAAGTAACAGATGCCTACATAGATGTTTTTACACAAGCAGGATTAGCAATAGATGTTTTAGAAGTAAGTAACTTCGCCCTCATCCGTACAGTAAAAGATATACTTCAACAATATGGACCTCAAGAAGCAACAGTAATTGCAGACTTAGAATTTGACAGTACCGAACTTGCTATCGTAGTAGACGGAATACCCCAATTTAACCGGACAATTCCTATTGGTACTTATCAAATGCAATCCTCCTTAAACGAAGCAATGAACTTACCTCCAACCAGAGATACTAGCGAGTTATTAGGGATGACCGTTCCAGTATTAGATACAATGGGAGTCACAGCAAACGAACCAAATCCCGGAACTAATGCCCTACTAAAAGTATTAGCAGAATTAGGAGATGAACTGCGACGCTCAATAGATTTTTATCTCAATCAATTTGAAGATTTGGAGGTGGCACAATTATTATTAACAGGATCGGGGGCAGCAATAGGACAAATAGATGACTTTTTCATGCAACGTTTAAGTTTACCAGCGTCTAAAGTCGATCCAATCGAAACTTTAGCCTTAGAAACAGAAGAAGAAATTCCGCCAGAACAACGTTCTGGCTTAGGAATTGTATTAGGTTTAGGACTAAGAGAGGTTTAAATTAATATGTATGGCCTAGATATAAATTTTCTTAACGATCGCCCAGAATATAAAAAAGATATTCCCAAACCAGCGAGTAGTGGACCATCACTGGAAGACCCTAGACCAATTTTGATTGGGGCCGCAGCAGCAGTAGCAGTTAATGGTCTAGTTGCAGGTGGGTGGTTATATCTAAATCAGGTAAACACCAAACTCCAGGCAGACTTAGACAAATTAAATGGAGAATTGAGTAAACTAAACGCTCAAGTTAAAGACCTTGAAGCAATCAAAGAAAAAACTAAGACATTTAAAGCAGAAGCAAAAGCTTTAGCAACAGTTTTTGACCAAATCAAACCATGGTCGGCATTATTAGGAGAGTTTGGATCTTTAGTACCTAGTGGGGTAATAATAACTAGCATAGAACAAAAAGAAGCAAAAGTAGCCCCTCAACCTGCCCCCAAAAAAGGTGAAAAAGAACCGCCACCACCACCCCCAAAACCAACAGCAACTCTATCATTTGCTGGAACTTCAGATTCTTACGGTCAAATTAATGACTTTTTATTATTATTGCAAAGCTCTCCCTTTTTCCAAGGAGAAAAAACTAAACTTATTAGTGCTGCGAAAAAACCTAATCCAACTAGATTAGAATTACAAGAATCAAACTCAACCTTAGCACCAGAAATACCAGAATTACCCCCAATAGTTGAATATAAAATAGAAACAAATCTCAGTCCTTTAGGTGCTTCAGAATTACTGCCTCAGTTAAAAAGTAAAGGAGCAATTGGATTAGTAGATAGAATAGAAACACTAACAGAAAAAGGAGTATTCTAAAAATGGTAGTAGCAAATGAATGGAATCCAGAATTAGAAGAACAAGAAGAAGAAGGAGGGGGTCCGAAAATTCTAGGTGTCTCCCTCAAAGATCCCAGATTTATTGGAGGAGCTATTGGTGTTGTAGGCTTAGGAATAGCAGGATTCTTAGGATATAATCAACTTAAACCAGCTATCGAAAAAAGTGCCGAATTAAGAACAGAAATTAAAACAGCAGAAGTCAAAATTAAAGAGCAGCAAAAACAAATAAAAGAAAGACCAAAAGCAGAAGCAGAAAGGGAAAAAGCTGAAAAACAAAGAGAAGACGTAACCAGCTTATTTGCCAGTGAAAAAACAATGAAAACTTTGCTGTACGATATGAACAAACTCATAGATCAAATTAATACTGGAATTACAGATGAAGATCAACAAGCCAAAATGACAAAATTTAAACCCGTGGAGCCAAAAAATGGTAATTATATAGTTAACGATAGCTCATTAGGACCACTGGTAAATGGCAAATTAAAGCGACGAGAATTCAAAGTAGAATTTGAAGGCAGTTATCCTCAAACAAGAGCATTTATGATTGCTATAGAGAGGATGCAAACATTATTAGTAGTGAAAAACTTAAAAACTAAACTTGAACGAGGAAATCAAGTTATAGAAGTTGAATGGAAACAAAATAAATTTGTACCAGTTAGCAAACCAGAAAGTAGACTAAGAACATCCTTTGATATGCACGCTCTATTGGCCTTAAGTGAACAAGAGTCATTGGGCAAAGAAAGTCCCAGTAAAGAAGAGCCTGAAAAAAAATAAGACAATTTGCCAAATAAATGTTATTTTATCAAAAAAATTTGGTCTAAAATATCCCCATTCTTAGAGCCTATCTTTAAAATAGGGTTTGCTGAAAAAAAGCAGATTGTGGGAACTATGAGGAGTGTGGCGAGGGTTGAGAGATATAATTTTGTCTGCTCATGCATATCAAATTTTTCCAGCTCTAGCAACTGAAAAGTTTGCACTTTTTTCACTCCCAAAAGGCTAAAGAATTAAAAAATAAAGGCATTGAGGCTTCATCAGTAAGCCCTAAAGATGCCTAAAAGTAGGGTGAAAATTGATTGTGAGATAGGGAGATAGGGAGTATTTTCCAACTTTTTTCGTAAAATTATCTTCCTTTACCTCCTGATTCCTACTAAAAAATTGAATATACAGCAAAGATAATAAAAAACTTAAGTTTTGGCGCAGAGTAATGGCAAAAATTAGAAGGCACGATGATTTTTTCAAGACCCATTCTAATACTCTTAGATATTTCTAGGAATCAAGATTTAGGTAAATAGCACGGTTAACTCAAACAGTATTCCTATGCAGGACTACCAAAATTATAAAAAAAAGAAAAACTTAAAAGATGGTAGCTCCAAAACTGTGGAAAAAGCCCTATACTCTAGCCCAAGACAAACATCTAAATCAATAAAAAAGCCCAGCGTGGAGTGAGGAAAGTGAAACAGCAAATACAATTTAGTAGTGGACTGTTAACTGGAGTCGCGGCAATAATTATAGGCCAGACCCCAGCCTTTGCAGTAACCCAAATTACACAAGTCCAATTAAATTCAGCAGACGGGGGCATGAATATCGTCTTAGTTACCAGTAATGGCGATCGCCCCGAAGTATTCTCAGTTAACAGAGATAACTCTTTTGTCGCAGACATAATCAATGCCCAACTCAGCTTACCCCAGGGCAACAAATTTCGGAAAGATAGTCCAGCCCCTGGTATAGAATATGTAGAGGTAATGCAGGTAGACGCCAATAGCGTACGGGTAGTTATCCGTGGTCAAAAAAGTCCTCCGAGAGGTAGAATTATCCAAGGAGGAGGCCAAGGAATTATTCTTAGTGCTGCTATTAGCTCAGGAGAAATAGCTCAAGCACGCCCCCAACCAAATAGTTTTCCCCCTCCCTCAGAAGCAGCACCTCCTCCTTCAGAACCTGCAACCCCACGAGTAGAACCCGAAAGAACTGTAGCGCCCCCAAGAGAAACAACTACAACCCAAGAATCAGAGGTACTATTACCAGACTCAGGACTAACAGGAGATGGTTTCCCTACCCTACCAGGACAACCATCTCCTAGTGAAGTACCACCCTTTTTACCACGAGCAGTAGCACCACCAGTAGGTGATATAGCAATATCTAATATCAATCCTTCAGTAGAAGTTATAGATTTAAGTACTCAAGAAAGAATACCCCGTTTAGTATTGCGAGATGCTCCAGTTAGAGATGTTTTGGCCTTGCTAGCTAGGGCAGCAGGATTAAATGTTGCCTTTAGTTCAGGAGGAGACCCAGCAGGCGAAACAGGCCCTACTATTTCTCTAGATATTGAAAATGAGCCAGTTCAAGATGTTTTTAACTACGTTTTACGTCTAAGTGGGTTACAAGCCAACCGAGTAGGTAACACAATATTTGTGGGGCAAGAGTTACCAGCACAAGCCAGAAATGTTGTGGTTCGTTCCTTCCGTTTAAACCAAGTTGGTGCCCAAGAGGCAGCAGGTTTCTTAGTTAGTCTAGGAGCAGAAAGTGCATTGGTAACAAGCCAACCTGTCACTCAGGTTAATACAGTTAATATTCCTGGAACTAATCAGGCAATTACAAATACTGAAACAATTACAAGAACAGTTGTTCAACCTCTGCGCTACGACCCCCAAGATGCTCCTCCAATATTGGATGGTTTGCAAATAGCAGTTGATAACCGACTCAATAGTATTACCTTAGTTGGTTCACCACAAAAGGTAGAAATAGCAGCAGCCCAATTAATTCAGTTAGATTTACGACAACGACAAGTAGCTGTCAACGTTAAAGTTATAGATCTAAATTTATCAGCAGATGAACGGTTTAATAGTAGTTTTTCTTTTGGAATTAATGACACATTCTTTATTAACGATAATGGGGCAGCATCTCTAAATTTTGGTAGTCTCCAACCTGCTACTCAAGCCCAGCAGAATACTAGTTTCCCTCTGGCTCGCCCTGTTGCTCCTAACCCTATTCAAGGAGACCCTTTCTTTGATAGCCAACGTAGATTTGATGTTCCATTTACAGGTATCCCCAATGTCAATGAAGGTCGAGGTACTTTCCTCAGACCAATAGCTCCTACCACAGGTGAACCGACAAGAATTGGTATTACAGATTATGAACCTACAGAGCTACAATTTAATGAAGATGGAACATTGGATCTAGAAGGTACAACACTAGGAGAAGCAGAATTTGGTTTGTTCCCCCAAATTTTATATCCCAGAAGATTTTTGTCACAACTCCGGGCTACTGTTACAAGTGGTAATGCTAAAATTCTCACGGATCCAACTTTAGTTGTTCAAGAAGGGGAAATAGCTAGTGTCAGGTTAGTTGAAAATATTGTTAAAAGAATTGAAAGTGATTTTACAGACGATGGAGGTGTGAGTCGAGAAACTAGAACTCCTGAGTTTGAAGATGTAGGTTTAACTCTAGCTATACAAGTAGAAAGAATAGACGACAATGGTTTTGTAACTGTAACAGTTAACCCAGAAGTAAGTTTTATTGCTCGAAGAATTGAAACAGATAGTAACAACTCCAATGAATTTGCTACAGAAATTGCCAGGCGTAGGGTAGAATCTGGAAGAATCCGTCTCCGGGATGGACAAACTCTAATTATTTCTGGCATTATTCAAGAGCAAGAAAGAACAACAGTAAATAAAGTACCTCTTTTAGGAGATTTACCTATTATTGGTACTCTCTTCCGCAGTAGTCAAAATGAAAACGATCGAGCAGAGACAATTGTACTGCTGACACCTCAAATACTTGATGATGGCGATCGCTCCTCTTGGGGCTACCGATATAATCCAAGTCCAGATGCTTTGCAAATGATGGAAAGGGGTCAGCCAAGACCGCGCTAAAGTTAAATGTAACGGGATTTGATATCAGGGGTGGCTTGAGATTGCTTCCTTCCACTCCATTCCAGTCACAATAACTAATCAATCATCTGGGTTTGATATTAGGAGGCTTAGTAACTGTTGGCTATAATCTGGTGTCATCTGTAATAATCTCCAATTATCTTTGTTTATGCTACTGAGATTCAAAACTGAACTGCACCGAAATAAACGGAAGAGAAGCGCGAAAGATTTGGCAATTAGGTATAGTAGACAATTTCTTTATACCTAATTAAATGAATTTGATTATTAAAAAACCTAACTGCCAAACCCTCTTCCCTGCTCTAGTAAGGAAGGGGGAGATGTCTTAATTGTAGCGTTGGTAATTCAGAGAACGATTGATAGCAAACACTTTTACCTGCTCATCTAAATCATTTTCGGATCGATCGCGCAATATCTGGAGAATCAAATCATTTTCTCTATATTTTTCGATAATTGCCTCTAAGGCAGTTTGGCGCGGGTTATCCTGCCAATCTTCCTGACGGACAAAAGGGTCTGAACAAGCGCGATCAGAAAAAAATTCAAACATTCCTGGCTCATCATACCAACCTAGAGCTAACTGCTGTATTGCTGAACGTCGCACATAAGCATTCTGATCGAACTGAGCTAATTGTTTCAGAATGACAAAAGTATGAGGAGCATTTTTTCCTAGCAGAGCTAATAATTCTAGAGCAGTTTGTCGTACATAAAAACTATCATCATTGATAGCCACTTGTTTAAGAATTTCTATTGTCTGAGGGTCATTTTGCCAACAAATACCCAACTCTACTACTGCTGTTTGTCGCACGGACATATCTCCATCAGAAATAGCTAACTGTTTAAATAATGCCAATGTCTTAGGATCATCTTTCCATCCAATAGCTAACTGCTGCATTGCTGCTTGTCGTACTTCCAGTTCCTCTCCAGACTCAATCCTTTGTTTGATAATAGTAAAAGTATCAGGGTCATCTTTCCACCCCAGAGCTAATTGTTGCATTGCCAACTGTTGTAAATCTGGACAATGAGCAGATACAGCCAGTTTTTTGATAGTAGATATAGTATCAGGGTCATCATGCCAATCTGTAGCTAACTGTACTACCGCTGATTGTTGTAGTTCAGAACACTTGCCAGACATCACAAGTTCTTTAATAATATCTAAAGTATCAGGGTCATTTTTCCAATCTGTAGCTAACTGTTCCATTGTAGCTCGTTGTACATAAGAGCATGGATCGTCAACAGCTTGTTGTTTAAGCCAAGCTAAAATATTAGGGTCATCTTTGCCATCATTAGCTAACTTGCTAATTGCTGCGACTCGTACATCTGAACATTGGTCTGTAGCAGCCATTTGTTGGAGAGTAGTCAGAGTATCAGGATTATTTTTGTAAGTCTTGGCTAACAGTTCCATTGCTGCCATGCGTACTTCTGAAAAACTATCACACATAGCCACTTGTTTAATAGTAGCGATCGCCTCCGGGTCATCTTGCCAACCATTGACTAACATCTCCATTGCTGCAATTTTTACATTGTGCTGTTCGTCAGACAAAGCAGCTTTTTTGATGATCGCAAAGGTATCAGGGTCATCATACCAGCCAGTCGCTAGTTTTTCAACTGCTATTTTCCTGGCGTGCCAAGATTCGTCAGAGGCAACAACTTTTTTGAGGATAGCTACAGTATCGGGGTCATCTTTCCAAGCTATAGACAATTCTCGTATTGCTGCCACTCGCACATCGGAATTAGACATAGCCAATTTTTTCAGCAGAGGTAAAACACTAGGTTCATCTTTCCAGCCAACAGTTAATTGTGCTACTGCTATCTCTCCCACTACCCAACATTCAGGAGATTCAGCCTGTTGTTTGAGAAAAGTTAACACATCGGGGTCATGTTGCCAAAATGCTCCCAACTGTACCACCGCCAACTCTCGCATCTGCCAAGATTCATCATACTGAACTACTTGTTTCAGAATAGCTACAGTATCTGAGTTATGTTGCCAGTTTTCTATCAAATACCCCAACGCTGCTTTTCGCACCTCCAAAGCTGTATCTGATACAGCCAACCGCTTCATAATAGCCACTGTATCACAATCTTCTCTCCAATCTTGTACTAAGCGTTTCACTGCTGCCAGTCGGACATGAGCAGATTTATCAAACACTGCCAGTTGCTTGAAAGTTGATAAGCTTTCCAAGTCATATTGCCAATTTTCAGCTAGCTGACTCATAGCTGCTCGTCTTACTTCTTCTGAAACTTGAGCAGAAACAGCCAACTGTTTAATAGTAGTTACAGTATCAGGATCGTCTTTGGCTAGTTGGGCTAACTTCGATACTGCCTCTGAAGCCACATGGGGACTTGGATCGGACATCGCCATTTGTTTCAGCCAAGCGATATTATCGGCATCATATCTTCCATCTTGCTTCAATTTTTCTACTATTGCAAGACGCACTCCCCAATGTCGATCTGATTCCGCTCGTTGTTTGAGCCAGGCAAGGGTAAAGGGGTCTTCTTGCCAACCCTCAGCTAAGAGTTCCACTGCTGTCTCTCGCAAAGTTTCATCAATATCAGATATGGCTCGTTGTTTCAAAAAAGGTAATGTTTCTGGTTCATTTTGCCAGTTTCGCGCTAATTGTTTGAGGGCTACATAGCGCACATTTGAAGACCGATATTGATCTGCTAAAATTAGTTGTTTGAGAAAAGCAATCGTATTCGGATCGTCATACCAACCTGTGGTTAATTGAGTGAGTATGGCTTCTTGCAACCACCAATACTCATTGTTGGATACTACTAATTGTTTGAGGAAAGGTAGGATATTGGGGTCATTTGGCCAACCTTGAACAAGATTTTCTGTTGCTACTCTCCGTACATCTGGACATTGACCAGATATAGCTAGTTGTTTAAGAATAGGTACAGTATCCGGGTGGTTTTTCCATTGGATGACTAGCTGTTCCACTGCCACTCGTTGTAAGTCTGGGTCCTCATCAAACACTGCTTGGTGTTTGAGAGATAATAAGGCGTTTGGATCATTTGTAAGCATTATCATAGTAGCCTCTAGGAAATAATAATTTTTCTACTTTTTTAAAGGTAAATGGTATAAGTTAATAGTACAGTTGTACAGATAATTTATTATAGATTAAATTACCTATTGATTAAGTTAAATACTGATGAATTTAATAAATTGTACTTAGAGTAGACATTATACCATTTGAAACTTCTACCAGTAAGTGTTACTTGAAATATTTTCTCCATATCTGTAGAGTAAATATAAGGATTTTCCTATCTCATAACTCAATAAATTAGGCAGTTATAGGACGCGTTCGCTAAACCAAAACTATATACAAATACTTTATTATGAATAATTATCTTAACATTATATAAAGTATAATTTATTTTCAGAAAACTTATTAAATATAATCATGCGAGAACTCTATCCACCTATTCAACCATACAAAACAGGCAATCTCAAAGTTTCCGATCTTCACACTCTTTATTATGAAGAATGTGGCAACCCTCAAGGTAAACCAGTAGTCTTTTTACATGGTGGACCAGGCGGTGGAATTACTCCTATTTATCGCCAATATTTTGACCCCAAAAAATGGCGAATTATTCTCTTTGATCAACGGGGTTGTGGTCGTAGTAAACCTCATGCTGAACTTAATCAAAATACTACTTGGGATTTAGTTAATGATATTGAAAAATTGCGGCTTCATCTAAGTATTGAAAACTGGGTTGTGTTTGGAGGAAGTTGGGGATGTACCCTAGCATTAGCTTATAGTCAAACCTATCCAGAAAGTTGCACTGGTTTGATTTTACGAGGCGTTTTTCTGGTGCGCCCAAAAGAAATTTCTTGGTTTTATCAAGAGGGTGCAAGTAAAATTTTTCCTGATGCTTGGGAGGAATATTTAAAACCTATTCCAGTAGCAGAAAGGCATGATTTAGTTAAAGCTTATTATCAAAGATTAACCAGTACAGATGAAAAAGTGCGATTAGAGGCTGCCCGTGCTTGGTCAATTTGGGAGGCAAGTACAAGTAAATTAATTCAAGATCCTAATTTAATGCAAAGTTTTGGTCAGAGTCATTTTGCTGTAGCTTTTGCCAGAATAGAATGTCATTATTTCATTAATAAATGCTTCTTTGAAGATGAAGAACAGTTATTAAAAAATGTCAATAAAATCCGGCATATTCCCGGAGTAATTGTCCAGGGAAGATATGATGTTGTTTGTCCAATGGTGTCAGCTTGGGAATTACATCAAGCATGGCCAGAAGCTGAGTTTATTGTAGTGCCGGATGCCGGACATTCGGTGACTGAACGGGGAATTAAAGATGCTTTGATTAGGGCAACAGATAAATTTTGAAGCATTCAGCTATCAGCTATCAGCATTTTGTAGTCAAGCACAGAAACCACAGAAACCGGGTTTGTATGAAATGCCGATCGCTGACTGATATATGTCTCTGACAAACCCGGTTTCTTATAAGACTCCGAAGCAAGCAGATTTGATATTATAAAAATTACCATGCATTAATGCTATACTTTAATAGACTTGTCGCTTTATAAGTAAAAAAAACTGGCAAACCATTGTCATGTAAGGATTTTAGCTATTCTCAATCAAAAAAACCTGGAATTGCTGCTGTGTCTGAATTTGAGCGATTTTTTCCATCTATTTAGCGACAACTCTAATAGTCAGATAGTTACCAAGATTCAAAGTCTGTTTTTGACAATTATTAGTCGGTTAGTATAGATTATTCCTACTTTTAACCTCTCCCCAGACTTCCCACACTTCCCCACCCAATCAAATATAGCATTCTTTTTGAGAAATAGTATTAGACATCCCAATCATTACCAACTCTTTCCATCAAGCGGTTCAAGATTACATATCCTTTTGGGTTGACAACAGTCAGGCGGATAATTGATGGATCTTTAGGACGGTGGGCAATAATATATTTGTGACTTCCGTTTCTAAAGGTATAAGTATAGCGTTCGTTATTCCCTGTAATTGAGGCATTTTTCAAAGTTAGAGAAGCCCTAGTTTTTCTGGATAGAGCTTCATAGGTATAGTTTCCGAACTCATCTAATTTCAGCCAAACAACCCAATTTTGGCTATTATCCATAAAAGCTCCTGTTGGACGGACAAAATCAATAGGCATTGCAGAAGCACTATGAGAATTCAAGGTAATATCTGCGATCGCAGGAACAGATAAACCAATCACAGATGCGAGAGCAATAGCTTTGATGTTCATATTTTTGTCTTCCTTTGCGTGTTTTATTTCCTAACTAAGTCTTCAAACTAAACAATCTTATATCCGTATTTATCGTTAATAAAAATACCAGAATTAAATTTGGTACACACAAACTTGCAATTAATAGATATATTTGTTCAAATATCGATAGACAAATTAGAAACTGTCACTTTAACTATCTATCAGCTTTTAGCTGGAGTGCTAAAAATCAAGGGTTTAAGGAGCTATTAGCTTTTAGCATTTCGGTTCTCGAATGCTCCGCACAAATACATAGGCTGTTTCCATAATTCATAAGTAAGTAGAAATATCCTATATATTATTTAGTTAGAGTCAAACTATGTTTTTCGTCAAATCGACATTTCTCTGTCAAGTATTTTCAGCAGATAAATTATTCGTAGCATTCTTTTTAATATTTCATATTATTAATAGTTTAAAATCAGTAAGTAAGTTGTATTTTATAAGTGACGATCAATAAAAATGGAAACTATAATTTTGGTTCATGGTGTTGGTTTATGGGGAACAGAAATGTTTCTGTTAAAGTACCGTTTAAGAAAATTGGGGTATAACTGTCAACAGTTTTATTATTCAACTCGATACAAAAATCTTGCTGAAAATGCTGCTATATTGCAAAACTTCTTACTCTCAAAATCTGAAGACACAATCCACTTTGTAGGTCACAGTTTAGGAGGTTTATTAATTAGTCAGTTCTTTCAAGATTATCCTCAAAAATCTTCTGGTAGAATAGTTTTATTAGGAACTCCTTGGAGGGGTAGTGAAATTGCTAGAAGATTAAGTCAGAGAAAATTGGGTAAATTTTTATTGGGAAAAAGTGTGATAAGTGGATTATCTCAAAGATTATTACCTCCTTTAGATAGAGATGTAGGAGTAATAGCTGGTAGTTTGGATATTGGTACAGGTTTTTTGTTAGGAGTATCTCGTCCTAATGACAGTTTAATTTCAGTAAAAGAAACTTATTTACCTGAAATTAAAGAGCATATTGTTTTACAAGTTTCTCACTCATCGTTATTATTATCCGCAAAAGTTAGTTTATTCATACATACTTTTCTTCAAACTGGTAATTTTAGCTAAAAATTTGCTGATTTTTAAAAGGGGTTTAAATCCCCTTTTAAATACTGAACGCTGAACACTTATTAAAGAGTTTTAAGTTGCCAGGATTTGTTGTCAGTAATTTCTAGTAATTGTTGGTGATAATTTTTTAAAGTTTGACGATGCCCAACACTAATAAATGTTATGGATGTTCCTTGCAATTGTTGATATAAAAGTTCCTCACTTGGTACATCTAAAGCACTGGTAGCTTCATCGAGAATTACATAGTTGGAATTAGTTAATAATAATCTCGCAAAAGCAACCCTTTGTTGTTCTCCCACTGACAAAACTTGACTCCAATTTTCTACTGCATCTAAACCACCAAATCTTTCTGCTAATTCGGAAAGATTTACTCTTTCTAATACTTGCTGTATTTCTACATCAGAAATATTTAAATTAGTCTGGGGATATAAAAGCTGTTGACGCAGAGATCCTAAAACCATATAAGGTTTCTGGGGTAAGAATAATATTTCATCCAATTTAGGTCGATAAATAGCTCCTGTGCCAGAGTTCCATAAACCAGCAATCGCTCTTAAAATTGAACTCTTGCCACTGCCACTAGCTCCCATAATTAATAATCCATTTCCTGATGGTATTTCCAAGGAAATATCTCTGACTAAAGTTCTTTGATAATTGGGAGTTTTTAATGTCAAATGTTCTAAAGCCAGACGAGAAATTGCTACTGTATCAATTGTTGATTCACCTTCAGGAACTTCAGGAGGTGATTCAATAGCAGCAGAAAAAGTGGATAAACGATTAATTCCAGCGGCAAATTCTGTTAATCTATCTAATTGACTAACAATAACTGTTAAGGAGCTTAAGATAATACTAAAAGCAGCTCCTGCTTGAGTAATTGTTCCTACTTCTAATTCACCAGAAAGCACACGCGGACCAATAATTATAGATGGTAATGCCCAGGTAATAAAATCATAACTATTTCTGAAAATATCCAAATATAGTTGCCATTTAATTAACCGATTAAAATTATCAAAAACATCAGTAAATAGGTTATTTGCCTGTTCTAGCTCCTGTTTTTCTCCTCCATAAAAAGCTATAGATTCAGCATTTTCTCGAACTCTAATTAAACCAAAACGAAAGTTAGCTTCTCGCTTGAGTTGTTCAAAATTAATCCCGATCAAAACTTTACCAAATACTCCTGTCGTAATTACTGTACCAGCAACAGCATAAATAACTACAAAAAATACTAATGGTTTAGAAATTGACCATAACAAAGCACTAAAACCAAATAACTGAAATATAGCATTCAGGATAGTTATAAGAAAACTGAGAGATTGGTCTGTAAAACTTTTAATATCCTGAGCAATACGTTGGTCTGGATTATCAATTTCTTGGTTGTAACTAATTTTATAGAAAGAGCGATCGCCCAAATAATTTTTCATAAAACTATTAGTCATCCACCTACGCCAAAATATACTAAGTTTTTGTCGGACAAAAGAGTAGGAAGAGACAAAAGGTACAGCAACTATAACTGTACCTAAAAATTGTATAATTGAGCGCCAGAATCTATCAGAATCTTTAGCAGATAGTGCAGAAATAAACTCTGCTTGTTGAGTCGTGAGTAATAAATTAAATATAGTAAATGTTCCTAGTAAAACAATTACCAGTAACAATAAACTCCTAGCTCGCCATTTCTGTTCTGAAAACCAATAAAGTTTAGCAATTGACCAAAAATTGTTTAATAAATCTAAGTTAAATCTTTTTTTATTCGGCATATTTTTAACTTTTACTAATATAATTTATGCGTTTATTTGTCATAAATAATGTAGCAGAATATTAATTGATTGTCAATCGATAAATCCTTAATGAAATTGGTGAGATATACAAGTTTCTGATTTTAAAAAGAGGAAATATAAAAAATATTCCATTTGATTAACTGTAAATTTAGTTAAGGATATTTGTGTAATATGATGACTGGATAATAAGTTATAAAAAAGTTTTTGTTTGTAGTATTTGTCTAGCCCTAAGATAGATATTGCTCAAGCAATACTACGAGATGTAATTAAACTATTCAACCAGATATGATATAACAACTTCAGACTCAGTTTCTAAGTGATGCGATCACTATTTTTATCTACAAAAAGCACTATGACATCAAATCTGGCAGTATTGGTATGATAAAACGGTACAGAAACAAAAAAATAATAGTAAGAGCTATTTATAGTTGACTACTGACTACTAGAAACAGTACAAATATTTATGGCAAACATCTATCAAATTGGTATTGTCTATAGCCGTTATTTATTAATATTCAACAAGTTGCACTATTAGAATAATATTGGGCATGGCAGCACCAATCTAAAAAAAGCTATAATCAAATAATATCAAATCCGTTGAATTCGGTATAAAAAAATTGTCCGAGCGACATAATTACCAAATCTTTCCTACTTCTCTTATCTCCTGACTACTAACTTCTAACTAATACCAATTCACTTTAAGAATGTCACAAGTAGTTTCAAACTTTAAATGTCAAATAATTGCCTAAAACTGTTCTATTGTCAACATTGTTAGTCTATCAAATCTAACTTCTGACTTCTGACTTCCGTGAAACGGTATAACTATACCGATAGTAGCGGATTTGATATAATATTTAATACTTCAATAATGTTGGTAAAGATGAAGCAAAAAATTATTTTTAGTCTGGGGCATTTATGCATAAACTCATTTATAGGGTAACAACCTTATTCATCCACCAACTCTACAAACGTACAGCATTAGTATTAAGCTTAATGTTCTGCATAGGTATTATAGCTGGCCTATGGAATACCTATCGTCTCTCATCTAACCTGATTAGATCGCAGGTACTTCAAAATGCCAGGCACTACGCTGAGAGTATTAAAGAAGCTCGTACACTATACAGTGCAGGAATAGTCCCTAATGCTCTAGCAGTTGAAGGTATTAGTATGACTCACGACTACAAAATGAAAGAAGGAGCAATTCCGATACCAGCAACATTTTTGATTGAACTAGGTGAGCGTATCCAGTTAAAAAATCCAGGAATGTCAGTCCGTCTTTACAGTAACTATCCTTTTCCTTCCCGTCAAGCAGAAGGTGGCCCTAGAGATGATTTTGAACTCAAAGCTATCCGCCATTTGGAAAAAAACCCAGATATACCATTCTATCAGTTTGTTGAATTTCAGGGTCGTCCCTCCTTCCGATACACGGAAGCAGACATTATGAAACCTAGTTGCATTGGTTGTCATAATAGTCACCCAGATAGTCCAAAAAAAGATTGGAAAGTTGGGGATGTACGGGGTGTTTTGGAAATTACTCAACCTCTAGATAGTGCTATTAAGATGACTAATGCTGGATTGCGAGATACATTTTTTACATTAGTAGGATTATCTATCCTGGGAGTTGCTGGACTAACTTTGGTCATTTCCAAATTCCGACGGACTTCAACAGAATTAGAGCGACGTGTAATTGAACGTACTGCTGAACTGGCAGAGGAAAAGGAAAAGTCAGAATCTCTACTACTGAATATTTTACCAGAACAAATAGCAGAAAGATTAAAGCAAGGACATCATCAAATTGCTGAGGGGTTTGCAGAAGTGACAATTCTGTTTGCTGATATTGTGGGTTTTACTTTACTCTCAGAAAAAATTCCCCCAGAAGAGTTAGTCATATTACTCAATAAAATATTTTCAGAATTCGATGGGTTGAGCGATCGCCACGGACTAGAAAAAATTAAAACTATTGGAGATGCTTACATGGTTGCTAGTGGTTTACCTATTCCACGAACAGATCATGTTGATGCGGTGGCAGAAATGGCACTTGATATGCAGCAAGCGATCGCTGAATTTAATCTAGAGCATAATTGTGAACTAAGCATCCGCATTGGCATTAATTCTGGACCTGTTATTGCTGGAGTTATTGGCACGAAAAAGTTCATTTACGATCTGTGGGGTGATGCAGTAAATACTGCTAGTCGCATGGAATCTCATGGAATTCCTGGTACTATTCAAGTTACGACTAGCACTTATAATTTATTAGAAAATAAGTATATTTTTCAGGAGCGTGGGGTTATATCAGTTAAAGGTAAAGGAGAAATGAAAACTTATTTATTGGTTGGTAGAAAAACAAGTACAAAAAAAGAGAGTGGAAAGAGAATTGACAAAAAAATAGAGCTTTTTTAGTTCAGAAAAACTTATTTCCGGTACTTGCTCCTAACTCCTACCCTGACAAAAAGACTTTTTGAGCACCATACTTAATTTAGAGCTTATGATATGATTTTTAAGATTGTAGAATTAGTATGATTAATTAAAAAAAAGAGGTATATGGAAGATCTGAAAAAATTACCGAAAGACCTGCCTGTTCCCGTAAATGATGGTGCTTGCAATCGCCTACTAGGAGAATCTTTGCCATCAATCAATTTATATTCAACTTCTGGTAGATATGTAGATTTGTCAGCAATTTCAGGTCGTGTTGTTATTTATTGCTATCCAATGACAGGTAAGCCTGGTATTCAGCTACCTAATGGATGGGACCAAATTCCTGGAGCCAGAGGATGCACTCCACAGTCATGTGCCTTTAGAGATCATTATCAAGAACTCAGTGAGTTGGAAGCACAAGTATTTGGTGTTAGCACACAAACAACTGAATATCAGATGGAAGTGGCAGAGCGACTTCATCTACCATTTGAACTTTTGAGCGATCGCGATTTAAGCTTTGCTAAAGCGTTAAAATTGCCAATGTTTGAAGTAGAAAGAATGCAACTGATAAAACGAGTTACGATCATTGCAGAAGTTGGCAAAATTGTCAAAGTTTTCTATCCAGTTTTTCCACCTAATAGAAATGCTGACGAAGTTCTTGATTGGCTGCGAAATAACACCTGATAGGGGAGGGGTGATGGGGGATAGGGTGATGGGATGATTCTTCATTAATGGATAATTGATAATGGATAATGGATAATGGATAATGGATAATGGATAATTGATAATTGATAATTGATAATTGATAATTGATAATTGATAATTGATAATTACCTCTGGTTAAAACCGAGAGGATTGAAGATTGGGAAATAT